>JAATVP010000139.1 GCA_014523625.1 Nitrososphaerales archaeon TH5896 | reverse complement strand
TATTTTCTCGGGTAGAGGCCACACACCTTTCCATCGAAATCAAACATCACAATTTGGAGATTCAATGTACGTTCGTCATCTTTTATTAATGATGCATAAGCGTGGTTGCATATCATGTCAAAGTAACCTGATATTCCATGCTCCATTATGATCTCTTGAACATGACGCGCTGTGTTAGCTTTCATTATTTCGGATAGAATATCCGCAGAGTACGCGCAGTCTCTTGCAAGATTTGCCATAAACTCCATGTCAACGTGAGAACCTTTGATGTGAGTCTGTTTCACCCCCATTGCCATCTTCGTAAGCTTACCGATGAAGCCTGCGATGACCACATTCTTCACCTTCTTGATTCGACATTGCTGCACTGCGTACCCTACGAAGTCCCCCATCTGTATAAGGGAATGTTCCGGGAGAGTGTCATTAAAAAACTTTTTAACAAATTCCTCACTCCTACCCCCTGTTGTCAACGCGACAGTATCAGCCCCCATAGCTAATGCTACATCTATGCTCTGTCGGATCGATGCTGCAAATGACGCAGTTGAATAAGGAATAACAATACCTGTTGTTCCTAGTATTGATATTCCACCCAGTATACCTAACCTAGGATTATCTGTTTTATGCGCAATGTTCTCCCCCATTGGTACCGATATCTTTACTGTAATTCCTTTAGTTTCGATCAGTCCTCCTACAACCTCTAACGCTGCCGTCTTGATCATCATGGATGGCACAGGATTTATTGCAGCTGCTCCTATTGGAAGGCCTAATCCTGGCTTTGTCACCCGTCCCACACCTTTTCCCCCTTCTACCTTAATAGTACCTACGTCTTCATTTAGCGAAACAGTAGATAGAATCTGTGCCCCGTGTGTTGCGTCGGGATCGTCTCCACCATCCTTTGTAACAGCGCAAGTCACAGATCCGTTACCAACTTGAGTCCACTCAATTCGTATGATAATCTTCCCTCCCTTTGGCAATGTAACTTCCACACAATCTACTTCCTTACCCGATAGAAGCCGCATCAGAGCAGCTTTAGTAGCAGCTGTAGCTGAAGTGCCAGTAGTATAGCCTTTTCTAAGTGAAGACTTGTTGACCTTCATTTTACATCAAATCGGAAGTTGTATTCATCTTCCTTAATACTCCTGCAATCATTTGTTATCTAAGACCACGTTACAAACATCTATTTTTACTATTGCAATTAATAATATGATTATGTTTAAACAATCAATTTACCACCGTCGATTATTATAGTATTACCTGTGGCATATGAAAAGCTTTCACTCCCCAGACATGCGGCTATCTTGGCGACCTCCTCCGCCAAACCCCACCTCTTCATAGCCGGTTCATTAGCTGCTTTCTTCCTTCCTAGCTTGGTCATGGAATAATACGTGGCTTCTGTTGCAATATTTCCTAGTGCAAGAGTGTATGCTCTGATTTTCTGATTCCCATATTCTAGAGCAATATGCTTGGTTACAGCAACGACGGCTGCCTTGGCAATGGTATAAGGTGCACCTTCTATATGTCCTGACAATGCAGGCGTCGAGGCAATATTAATTATAACGCCTGAATTGCTACTAGAGCGATTAGTTTTTCTTATCATGCTCGGAAGGAACGCCCTTGTCATGTGTATTGTACCCTTAAGATCAACTTCCATAATAGCATCCAAGGCTCGATCGGTCATCTTGTGATATTTCTTGTACCATATCGCATTCTCGAAACGATGCCCAGCACAATTAACGAGGATATCAATTCCACCGTGATTTAATACCGTTCCTTTTACAATCGATCTTACGTCTCTCTCGTTAGTAACATCCAATTCAACAGCCTGAGTATTTCCATTGATCTTCTGTGAGGTTCTGATAGCGTCATTGATATTTCTAGAACAGACCAACACGGTCGCGCCCTGATTTTCTGCAAATTCTTTGGATATCGCGAACCCGATACCACTAGAGGAACCAGTGACTAGTGCGACCTTGTTAACCAGAGCCAATTGAGTAGCACTTAGAATCGTCAGTAAACATTGTAAATGTGAACCTCTCGAATGATTTAAAACATATCGCACTTGACTTGCGGATTGAGATAGACTCTATTTCCGACATGTGCTATAATGCTCAAGTCAGCTATCGATAGTCCCGCCAGCCAGATCTGACATCTTATCAGTCCTTTCCCATGTAAATTCAGGTTCATTCCTTCCAAAATGTCCGTATGCTGCTGTCTTTTTATATATTGGCCTTTTCAAATCTAGAATCCTTATAATATCTGCGGGTTTCATTTCAAATGAATTTTTGACTCGTCCCTCGATTAATTCGTCGTCGACAGAAGCGGTCCCAAAAGTATTTACCATGACTGACACGGGATTAGGCAAGCCTATTGCATATGCGAGTTGCACTTCACATTTGTCTGCGAGTCCGGCAGCTACGATGTTTTTAGCGATATACCTAGCCATATAACATGCCGATCTATCAACTTTCGACGGATCCTTGCCTGAAAATGCCCCCCCACCATGTCTTCCTGCACCACCATAAGTGTCTGCAATTACCTTTCTTCCTGTCAAACCAGTGTCCGCCTGAGGGCCACCAATAACAAATCTTCCGGTCGGGTTGACCAAGAATTTCGAATTTGGGGTTATCCAATCCGAACAGATTTCCTTTATTACCTTACCTATGATCTCCTCTCTCAATTGGCTCAAGCTTATGTCTGGGGCATGTTGGGTTGAAATTACGACAGTATCAATCCTTACCGGCTTTGTACCCTCGTAAACTACTGAAACTTGAGATTTACCATCAGGTCTAATCCATCCAAGTTTTTTTTGCTTTCTGAGGGTAGATAGCTTCATTGAGAGCTTGTGAGCCATTATGATTGGCAGTGGCATGAGTTCCGGGGTTTCATTGGTCGCATAACCGAACATTAGGCCTTGATCACCTGCCCCCTGTTCCCTATCCATATTAGGAGTGACACCCAATGAAATATCAGGACTTTGTTCATGTATAGATTCTAAGACTGAACAAGATTCGGAATCAAACCCGTATTCAGGTCGATCGTATCCGATCTCACGGATCACATTTCTTACTACCTTTTGTATATCGACCCTGCGTGTTGATGTGACCTCTCCTGCTACAAAAACTATTCCGGTGGAAGTTAAAGTCTCTACTGCGACTCTAGACTCTGAGTCACTTGCAAGAAACTCATCTAAGATAGAATCAGAAACCTGATCACATATCTTATCAGGATGACCTTCTGTTACGCTCTCTGAAGTAAATATATACCTTCTTACCATTACTCCCCATATACCTTAATTCTCACAAGGATCCCATCAAAGATCTTTTTCCAGTCTTATAAATAGAACATTATTTCCTCGAATCACTACCTTTCCGTAATTTGCTAACAGATCCTGTCGATTAAATTCTTCGGCATCGATTAGTATTAAATTCATATATGTATCTACGTTGCTCATTCTCCCTCGATATTCTATTTCACTTTTTAATCGTACTGCCACTCGCCTATTAACTGAACGCTGTAATATTGTTAATGGTCTTTTGGATTGCTGTGATGACGCGGGGGACGACAATTCAATTAATCACTTTGGAAGTGAAAGCACACAGGCTACAATAAAAAGGTTCCCTTGTTGGTCTTTTATCGACCACCGCACCATAATTCAGTATTGCCAAAACTAGAAGTTCTCATATATGTCAACTAACACACTAAAATTGTAATGAATCAATATCAAGACATGTTAGAGAAAATCTTTTACGAACAAAAGAAGTTAGTGGAATATTTGGGAGCAGACAGGTACCCAAAAAGGACTGAGGAGAGGGTTTCGGCTCTAATGACAGCAATCATACATGAGGCCATTGAGTTACAGGACCTAACCAGCTGGAAGTGGTGGAAAAGACCTTCAGGGTTTGAAATCGAGAGGGCCCAAACCGAATTGATTGATATACTACATTTTGTAATCCAAGCCGCCCTGGAGCTGCAAATGACTCCACAAAAGCTGTTGAACACGTATATTAACAAGAATTACGTAAATCGAGAACGAAAGAGGTCAGGGTACTGATCGAATACCATTGTTTTCTCATTTGATATACAGAACTATTGAACTGATTTATTGCATTGTTCCTAGTAAAATTGTATTCTTCCATTATCGTAAGCCTGATCGCTGTAACAGAAAAGGCTGGCTAGGGAAACGTGAGTCACAATTTTCTCATATTTGTCTGGGTGCCCCTTTTATTTAGGGTGTGATTTGAGTATCGTAATCGATGTACACCGGTCTAGATTTGGTTGCGGATATACTTTCCTTTTCGGACAGAACTGGAAGATTGAAAATTCAGAAAATAGAGAAAATGCTTGATAACTATAGTTCTCATATTATGATTTGTTTACATGAGCTAGAGAGTAACAACCTTATCTCCTTCGATCACTACATGTTAGAAATTGCAACGACCGTCAAAGGTGCTGAATTTTTAAAACTGTACAATGAACTTAAAGAACTGGTGTGCCTTGATAACAACCTAGATCTGTGATAACAGCACGCCCACCCCAATATCCATGTCATTAGGATCGATACTTTGGGCGAAAAAAAGTGTTAGATGTGATCACTAAGCCAAAAAAACTACAAATCTCTCCAAACTGCACGCGCCTTAGCCAAAGCTAAGAAGCATACCAAATACGCAGATTGAACTGCGAGCCCTAAATATATCGACCAAGTTGCCGGTGTGGCAAGACCCATGCTATCCTGTATCATCAAAGATGCATGAGTTGTCGGGACTGTATAAGCTAGGTACTGGAGATTCAAGGGAAGTCGTTCGATTGAATAATAGACTGGGGGAATCACAGCAAGTATGACGTTTACAAAAGAAATAATCTGAGTTGCATTTCGCATATGTAGCATGTGAGAAGATAAGAAAAAACCCATTGCCGACATTGCACCCCAGGTCAAGAGTATGCTACTTATCAGCAGTGGCAATGTCGATAGAGTGTCTCCGAACAATACGGCTAAGGTAGTAAGTGCGACCAGAGCAGGGAGACCGAATAGTAGTTCTGACAGTGCGAGACCAGTCATATAAGTGAGAGACGACACTGGTGCCGCTACGAAGACGTCTTGAATTTTGTATTCAGTTTTGTAGAATGAAATGTCTTGTCCAAGAGCCAAGCCATAGCCGACGGTTGCCATCACGAGACTGCCAGCGATTGCGAGATCTGTGTACTCACCATTGCTTACTACAAAAAGAACAAACAAAATAGAGAAAGGACTTAAAGCCGAAAACAACATCGAAAGCGGGTTTCTTCTTAGCCATAATATTCCTGTCATGTAGGCTATAATGACGATCTGTCTAAATGCTACGATCAACTATGTTCATCTTTGAAATGTACTGTTGTATTTATTTCAAGTGTAATTCATAAGATAGTTACAACGGCCACAGAAATAGGAATATTGAAATTGGATCGAGAAGCTTTGTTCGTAGCAGTGGACGAACTAAGTTTGAATTTCTTTATTGTATGCGTGGTTCTATTTGGCGGGTTATCGTTTGTAGTTGTGAATACATTGGAATTGTATGATGGGTACGTCGCTAGCGGACAAGTTTTCTTTGACTTTGAAGAAAATTCAAGCAACATAAATTATCTAGTTTTTGATGATAGGGGTTCGGGCGTACGAATCAAATACCCTTCAAATTGGAATGTACTTGAGCGGCTTGGAAATATATCGGGTAACAATATCCTAGTGGATTTTTACCATACAGGGATAAACGGATCACTTGGCTACTCAGAAAATGCAAACATTGTAGTATCAGATTCTCACACCATAGATTCTCAATCACTTGATAAGCTCACCAACTCCACTATCCGGATTCTTGCGAAAAATTTAAACAATTTCACCCTACAAGAATCTCTTCCGACAATAGCTTCAGGACTTCCGGCCCATAAGATCACATATACCGTAGCTGGGAGTCAATCAGAAATTAAGCAGACTCAAGCTTGGACAGTTAAAGGTGATAAATGGATTGTGGTTTCGTATTCTGCTGAACCATCAGCCTATTTTAATCCAAGAACTGCCCAAAATATGTTGGAATCTTTGTTAATAAGATAACTGCTACTGGACCAAACATGTCTTGCATAGATTGCCAGTATTTTTATAACAGATTGGAGTAGCCTATAGAATATTTACATTGATGCGCAGCAGTTTAATAATGCTAATTATGTTTCTCACCTGTCCTATATCACTATTCTATACAGACGCTCATTCACAAGAACAGGTGCAAACATCGCCCCAAAATATTATCAACGAAAATCTGACAGTTTCTGGATTAGAAAATACAACTAGAATCAGGATCAATGAAACTGTAACCACTACTGATCCCGTTACAATAGGTGCACTCACATCAGTAGCAATGAACAAGGTCATACTCAATGTTACCCAAAATGTTCTGAATGAAACTGCACGCATATTGGAATTGAAAGAGTTTGTTCTTCGTGTTTCAGCTCAAGAATCCGACAATAAAACGCTAAGCCTTAATTTTTCTGCATTAGACTCGGAGACTTCTTCTGAGCTTCCTGGAGTCAGCATCGATGGTTGGATAGCAAATGGAAGTGGTATCTCTACATATTTTTTCAGTGGCCTGACTGATAGTAATGGCAGATCTGCATTTACTCTACATACACAAGCAGACGAACTATATAACACAACTCTCACGGTCGAAGCATTTTTGAGAGGTTATTCTTCTCAGAAACAATCTGCTGCATTTACGTTAGGGGCTTAACAACTATATTTTTTGTCGATGGGAAGATAGATATTATTACATTTATTACAATCGGCATTTTGGATGTTAAGAGGATCTTCGACCTATTTACCAAATGAGGAAATATGTATGTAAAATTTATCTAGGTTGCATAATGGGGGTATTGGAGAAGATCCAAAAAATGTTACACAATAAATACTAACTAACCGTATGATAGATGTATCCTCTATATGGTTACGTCTTAACGCCATTTTTTGATCAAAGTGCTTACTTAAGGGAACATCAAATTAAGTAACTTCACGAACAGTCGCGTAGAAGAAAAATGTCCATTTCAACAGATGCAAAAAAGGAAAATGAACAATATTTGGTGACCTTAATTATTTTCGATGAGCAGATTGAACTAGATGCCGAGCCCCACGATTGCCTTCCGACATATTCTCAATCATTATTCTGATGTAAGACTCATCTACGGAGTTCGCGACCCTAATCACATTCTATTCAAAGGATCGATACCAAGATAGTTTAATGCAAGTCTCATTACGATATTGAATGCCTTTACTAACAGAAGCCTTGCAGAAACTAGAGATTCATTGGCCTCTTTCAGAATAGGGACCTGTTCATAGTATAGATTAAATGCTACTGCGAGTCTATGGGCATACCTTGCCATGAGCTTTGGGTTCATTTGTGAAGAACATTGCTCGATGATTAGGTCCATTTTTGACAATTCTCGAATCAAGTTTGACTCCTTTTCATGCAAGAGATTTGCAAGGCTTTTAGTACGGTGCATTAATTCTCCTTTCTCGAGCAACCTTTGAGACCTCGCGAATGCATATTGTAAATATGGCCCACTGTCACCATCCAAGCTCAGTGATTCCTCTAGATCAAATACTATTGGCCGTTCTAAATCCTGTTTAATCATGTTATATCGGACTGCAGCCCTGCCCAGACTTTCAGAAATCCCAGATAGTTCGGAGTCAGTCATATTCGGATGCCTACTATTAATTTCTTCTTTTGCCTTCTTGTAGAGTATTTCCATAATTTGGTCGGCACCAACGTAAATTCCTTTCCTTCCTGACATATGAGCTGAAGTATTTCCGATATCGATACCTAACGACTTAGCGGTCCTGGAACTTAGTGTAACTGGTTCGTAGCTTAGATGCATATACCGCTCTTTTTCAAATTTTGCAACAGCCGAAAGAGTACTTGAAATGATAGTTTGCAACCTAGATTGTCTAGAGTCAATCAGATTAATTACGATCTCTGCACCTCCAAATTGACGTTTTGCATGCGAACCGACAGACGTATCAAGGGTAGCTGCCCAGAGGATTGAAGTGTCCCACTGCTCCGAAAATGCGCAATAAAGAAAAGGGTCGGGAAACAGGCCCAGCTTCCATGCTGCGTACGGCATATCCTTAGCCACATATGTCAAGGTGCCATCACTTCTGATCAACACTTTATCGTCGTCGCCGTCGGAGCCCCTGATCACCCAGCAATCTTTATTTTTTCCTTCAGTTTCATAGGCTGCCCTGCCTTTATTTTTTAAAAGCTCGAACATCTTCTCCCACATCTTAGAAGCTACAATATCTGATTCGAAATTTAGTAGGTCGTATCTTACTTTTAGGCTCCAGCATGTCTTCAGTTGATCCTTCAACACGCGTAGACTGATATCCTTCGCGAACCTTGATAGTTCAGAATTACCTTTTTCAATGCTTTTCAAGACTGATTTCCTCTTCTGTTGGAGATCTGGGTTCTTGATGTACAAATCATTGATTTTCACATAAACTTCATTTCCACAATATTGGTCGAATTTTGTGGTATGATCGGGGGGATCAATTGGAAATCCGGCATTCATAAATCCAACTACAATGTCGGCTACTTGAAGACCCGAGTCATCCACGTAGTAGAAGACACTTGTGTCATAATTTACAGCCGTAAGGATCCTGAACAGAACATCCCCAATAATCATGTTTCTCAAATGTCCGACATGTAATGCCTTGTTAGGGTTTACGCTCGTATGCTCGATAATGACCCTTTTCCCTTTTCCAAAGTCAAATTTTCCATAACTGTCATCCAAAATCTCACCGATAACTGCTATTGGATACACATTCCAATCTGCCCTGAAATTTATGTGTCCTGAAGGATGGGCATCAATTGTATTCAGCAGTGACTCCTGTGATCTTTGATTACTTAGTTGGATTAAAAGAGAATCTACCAAATCCTTTGCTACGAGATACGGGCTACTACGAAATTGTTGAGCAAGTTGAAATGCGATATTGCTGGTAAGCTCTCCAAATGCAGTGTTTGGAGGCTCAACAAGTGTATAATTTATGCCATCAATTTTTCTCTCTTGCAATAATTTGTCTATTAGTAGTATCGCTTCCTTTCTAAGATTCCTTAGGCTCATGACTTTATTTCAAAAAAGTTTTGAGACAGAAACTGAATCGCTTGCACAAGTCCTTCACCGTGCTTTGCTGACGTGACTTGAGTTGCATTCCGTTTCACGCTTTCTTCAGCATGTCCTAAGCAGATACTATAGCCACACGATCTGAAAAGGGGGACATCAGTTTCGCTATCTCCGATTGCTACGCTATCCTTCGCTTCCAGCCCCAGGATTCTTAATGCTTCAGACAGTCCTGTAGATTTGTCTACCCCAACCTGGTTAATATGATAGGCATACTTACTATCACTTAGATACAAGGGAAGTTTATGCTCATTGAGAATCAGCTGGGCACTAGCAATGTCAAAATTTCTGCACAACACAACTTCTGACATTCGCCCAAAGACTGGCTTATTCTTGACACCCTTAATATGATCCTTCAGTACATTATACCCCTCCACGCATATTTTCTTATCTCCCAAGACCAAATGTTCCTCTGGGCTCGTAGTAATTACACCACCATTCTCGGAAACGGCAATCTTTGTTGTTCCTGCAAAGACTGCTAAAGTATAAGCTTCATATGACGATCTCCCTGTAACAAATATTACTTTAAAACCCATTTTTTCAAGAATCCGGAGCTCAAGGACGGCTGGAAGGTGAAGCATACCTCCACCATCCTCAGTAATAGTCCCGTCGATGTCAACCGCAAATGAGGTAATCTGCCGCAAAATGATCTGAGTACGAAACAGATTTGTTTATTTAAACATTCTTCAAACCAAGAGCAAAAGCATTTTTATACCGAATAGCTGCTAGGATCGCTTCCTACATCCAAAGTAGCATGCACTCCGTGACACGCCATCGTCCATGTTAGCTACCTAAAAGGTGCTTAAAGATTTAGGGTTACATTCCTTAGAGGCTTCAGAATGGCAAAGGACTCAGTTCTGCTATGACGGCTTGGCTAGCGAGCCTTTCATGCACCCTCTTATCGCTCAACGACTTTTGTTTTTTAACCTTTACCTTGATCTTGAACCCAAAGTGGATTCCATTTCTCCACTTCTCTGCGGAAATGATTTCTCCAATACCTTGAATCCGATCACCCTCGCGTGTGACTACTGTGAACGGTGTATTCCGATGATACTTCAACATCTCGATCCGCTCAAAGAAATGATCCCAGTCTAGGGGATTCCTAATCAGCGCTTCAAAAGACAGTATATCACCTACCTTCACTTCCTCCAAATGAGTACCCATTATTTCTAGTTGATCTAACTTTACATACACAGTTTAAAATAAACACAATTACAATATAATGGTTTTGATATCAAAAAATACAATAATTTCCAAATATTGGTAAGGTTAGAACTTAAATATCAATAATAAATCGATATTATTTAAAATGTCATATGGTAACACGTTGTAAAGGCTTTAATACGAATTTTTGAGTTAATATAAAGCGGGTCCGTCGCCTAGTCAGGAGAGGGTGCTGATTCAACAAGCACAAGCCTCCGAAGCCAGCTGTTGTGGGATCGAAGCCCACCGGACCCGAAAAACCTCCCTATGAACCAATAACAAGCCGAAGAAGCTGATATTATGGAAGGATTGCGCTTCTCGCTTTTTCTTGGGTTGCCTGCTACCGTATTTCACACCCCGGTGATTGAAATTAAAATATGGAATTGCCAGTCGAATCTATTGGCAAAAATATTTATAGATAATCATAAGGAGAGAAAGCTATTGTCGCAAGAAGTCGTTGGCCTATCAGATAAGACAAATATATTGTTAAATAGGAGGGAAATCACGGTCCTTTTCAAGGAACAGGCCGGCAAATTAAGGAGAACCGAGGCATCAGAAATGGTTGCCAAAAAACTTGGGCTGAGCAAGAATTGCATCATACCTATTAATATGAAAAGTGAGAGAGGCGAAAGGGATTTAGTCGGAACATTTTACGCATTTAATTCAGAGGAGGAAACCAAAAGTAAAGTACCTCGATATAGATTGTTGAGAAATCTGTCTAAAGAAGAAAGAAAAAAGCTGATCGATGAGGAAAAGGCTGCTAAACTTAAGGCGAAACAG
>JAATVP010000138.1 GCA_014523625.1 Nitrososphaerales archaeon TH5896 | reverse complement strand
TACAGGACAAGCTTCAATACAAGCTCCATCTGCGACACAGATATCAAAATCTACTGTAACTTCTGAACCCCAGATACCTAATCGTCCAGGAGCATCCACTTCGCCCCAGACTTTTATACCTTGAAATGTTCCAACTACACTGCGTTTTGATTTAAAATCAGAGTCAATTGGACCTTCAACTTTGGAATAGCTTGTTCCGCTACCTGTCAAAGATATAGTTGTGGCACCGCCTCCCGATGCAGGAGGGCTCATTTCGGGAGTTTGGGAGATCTGAGTTTGAGAAGCGGCAACTGCGGCTGGCGTTGGTTGCTGTGCTATAGCCTTGTTGGGAGGGGAGGGCTTTGATGATACCATTTGATTAGGCATATTTTTTTGCCTTTTCACTGGACACAATTGATCATGTATGTCAATCATGCTCTGAAGGGTAATTGGGTTCTCATGTAGCAATTGAGTTCCACAATCTCCACAGACATAATCGTTGGTAGTAACTGACACAGATCTCTATTCTGACATGTTATTAATCAACATTTGGTGGGTACAGTTGATTGGTTGTGCATTTATGGAAATTGCGCATCATCTGTCGCCGCAGGAAGCGGATGCAGTTCTCACTGAAATTGTCCAGAGAGTAATTTGTCTAAACGTTGCATATCTAGTTTCTTAAGAAAGATAATATTCTTCATGCACTGATTGGAGCATACGATGTCCGGTCTTGGCAAAACATACTGGCCTGAAATAATCTCGACACTAAGAAGCATCATTCCAATCTACAACAGGGTAAATAGGGTGATTTCTCTTGGCAAGGACGCTGACTATAGGAGGATGTGTTTGAACAAACAGCTAAGATTTGGAGATAGAATATTGGATGCGGGTTCTGGTTTTGGTAATATGTCCAAGCTGGCCAGAATTGAAATGAATGGAAATATAGAGGTTATTCTGTATGACCCAATAATCGAAATGCTTCAAGTAGGGAGATCACTTGACGATAAATCTGATCTGAGCATTGAGTTGTCTTCAGGAGTTTTTGAGTATTTGCCCTTCAGAAACAATATTTTTGATGCAGTATTATGTGGATATTCGTTGAGGGATGCTATTCATCTTAAAGATGCTATAGCGGAATTTCACCGAATACTCAAGCCTAATGGAAGGTTACTGATTGTAGACCTTGGTAAGCCGGATCAGATCTTTTTGGATGCTTTAGTTAGAATATATCTGAAGTATGTTCTGGGTTTTCTAGCATTTGCGGTAGCCGGCAGTAATGGACTAGGGTTTAGGGCATTATATGGGACTTACAAACGATGGCCAAAGAATTCAGAACTTAGGAAGCTGTTAGAGGCTGAATTTTCAGAGGTCAAGTTTAGGAAGTATATGATGGGAGGTGCGGTAATTATAGCTGCAATAAAGTAACTTTTCCAGCTGGTTGACGGGGCTAGAATTATGATTTGTCTTTGAATTCTAGGGTTTGTTTAGTATTGTTACTGTCAGGCAATGTGTACAGGTGGGGGTTCTCGCTTGTCCAAGTAAAGTTAATTAGAAACCACAAAGTTTCCCACTTTATCTCATGAGCGATAAGAAAGGAGTTGGAAGAGTTCTTTCAGAGGTCATATCAAGTCCGCACAAGGTAGTCACAGAAGATCTGGCAAAGCAGATTCTATCAGAATACGGTCTTCAGGTACCCCCTTATGTTATAGTAAACAACGCCCAGCAGGCAGCTAAGGAGAGTGCGACAATTGGATTCCCGCTGGTGGCGAAGGTCGTCTCCCCTATGATACTACATAAGACAGAAGTCAAGGGCGTAAAAACTGGACTTTCTTCGGAGGACGAGGCAGTGAGTGCTTTCAACGACATGTATGACAGATTAAGAAAGGACTACGAAATACGAGGGATTCTTCTAGAAAAGATGGTGCCTTCAGGGGTCGAGTTGATAGTTGGTTTACAAAACGACCCTCAGTTTGGTCCTGTAATTATGTGTGGACTAGGTGGAGTGTATACAGAATTATTCAAAGATGTAAGTTTTAGGGTCCTGCCGATTGACAAACAGGATGCCCTAGAGATGTTGGAGGGATTAAAAGGAAAGCAAATTCTACATGGGTTTAGGGGCAGTCGACCAGTCAATTTGGAGATGGTGGCAGAGGCTCTAGTAAAGATCGGTACCCTAGGAGTCGACATGGCTCCTTACTTTGAGAGCGTAGATTTCAACCCAATGACCGTTTATCCAGACAATTACTACATTGTTGATGCGAAAATTCTCCTCAAAGACAGACCGAATGCCGACGTAATATCCAACGCTCAGCCGAATTCCAACTACATGGATGTTTTCTTTAACGCAAAATCAATCGCTTTAATTGGGGCGTCTCCTGAAGCAGGGAAAATTGGAAACTCGGTTCTCGAGAGTCTTTCTAAACATGAGTACAAGGGCAAGATTTTTCCCGTAAACGCGAAGGGGTACCCTGAAATAATGGGCCTAAAGGCTTACAAGAGCTTGGATGAAATCCAAGAACCAGTAGACCTTGTTATAGTTACAGTAGATCTCAAGTTTGTTCCAGCGTTGCTCAAGACCTGCGGATCCAATGGAATTCACAACATGGTCATTATCTCAGGAGGGGGTAAAGAACTTGGAGGAGAAAGGGCCGAAATAGAACAGGAAATAAAGCAACTATCGCATGACCTTGGTATAAGGATCATAGGCCCTAATTGCATTGGAGTGTTCAATGGCGAAAATCGTTTAGACTGTGCCTTTCAGGGTCATGCAAGAATGGTTCGTCCCAAAAACGGAAAGGTTTCGTTCCTTTCCCAGAGTGGAACGGTGGGGATAGCCTTTATGGAGACGTCAGATACGTTCGGTACGAGCAAGATGATCTCTTACGGTAATCGATCCGATGTTGACGAAGCAGATATGATATGGTATTTAGCACAAGATCCCAATACAGATGTAATTGGTTTATACGTCGAAGGATTAGGAGACGGCAGAAAATTTGTAGATACAGCAAAGAGGGTGATCGCTGAATACAAGAAGCCGGTGGTGGTCTTCAAGAATGGCCGTTCGACAAGGGGTGCAGTTCAGGCCGCATCTCACACAGGTTCATTGGGAGGTTCATATGGGGTCGTCAAAGGGGCGTTCGAACAATCAGGCGTAGTTTCTGTCGATAGTTATGAGGAACTTACCGGATCCCTTAAGGCTTTGGCCTGGCAACCTGTACCGTCCGGGAACAAGGTTGCCATGGTGACCAATGGAGCTGGGCCAATTATAGCGGCTATAGACCGATTTGAAGATCTTGGACTAAAGCTGGCCAATCTTTCTGAGGGGACGATAAATTCGTTCAAACAGCATTACCCTGCAACATATGTTCTGGGAAATCCGTTAGACGTGACTGGTTCCGCCACTGCAGATGACTACAAGTTCGCTATTCAGGCCTTTATGGACGACCGCAATGTGGACATCATTATGCCATGGTTTGTATTTCAAGACGATCCACTTGAGGAGACAATCGTAGATGTCCTCGCGGGGTTTCAGAAGTTGAAGAAGAAACCTATTCTAGTGGGGGCGATGGGAGGTCCATTTACTCGAAAAATAGCTTCTGAGATAGAAAGCAAAAATATTCCAGTATATGACTTCGTATCAACTTGGTCTACAGCTGCAGGGAGCCTTGCAAAGTGGCAGCTTGTTCGATCTTCCTGATCTGGCAACGGAGGTATTCCTATTGATTCGCCTATAAAAAATTCTTGTTATTTTCAAGCAAAAGTTATTATATTTATTCTGATGTACTTGTTGACATGGAAAGTGCACAGCAGAGTCAAGCCGTAACGATCACTAACAAAGCTGCAGAGAAGGTAGCTGAATTTATGAAACAGGAAGGTAATACTAATCTCTACTTGCGGGTTTATGTTTCAGGTGGAGGGTGTTCTGGTCTATCATATGGAATGGGTTTCGAAGAAAAGCCTGATGATGATGACAGCGTAATTGAGCAAAATGGCGTGAAGGTTTTGGTAGATACATATAGCCAGAGGCATTTGAATGGCGCCAATATTGACTATGTAGAAAGTCTAATGGGATCAGGATTCAAAATAAACAACCCTAATGTCACCAAGAGTTGCTCTTGTGGACATTCATTCAGTACTGAGTGATACATTCAGCGCAGAAATGGGAACGAAAATAAATAAAAAAACTGCTCTACGGCCATAGCCCTCTAATCTTCATTGCTTCGACCACTCTATTTATTGCAAGCAGCGTGCTCGCCTTTCTCATATTCACGTTAAATTCTTTGTGATTATTATATACATCATTGAATGCAGAGGAAATGTTAGAATCTAACCTGGAATTTACTTCAGCCTCTGTCCAATACTCTCTTCTTAAGTTCTGCAACCATTCAAAATAAGAAACTGTTACCCCGCCTCCATTTGCCAGAATATCTGGAATAACCAAAATATCGTTTCCAAATAAGATATCGTCTGCATCTGGAGTTGTAGGTCCATTTGCCGCTTCTGCAACAATTTTTGCTCTTACCTTTCCCGCGTTAGATTTTGTAATCTGATTTTCCAATGCTGCTGGAACCAACACAGTGCAATCAAGCTCCAGGAGCTCCTTATCTTCTATTTTACTAGCGCCTTGGAAACCCGAGACTGTACGGTTCTTCAATTTGTGACTCCGAAGTGAATCCAGAGCTATACCATCCCGATTATGAATTGAACCTTTAGAATCTGACACTGCAATCACTTTCATCCCCATCTCCGCTAATAGAATCGCAGCAAATTGTCCTGCATTACCGAATCCTTGAATAGCAACGGGAGCACCTTTCAGATTGATCCCAAGCTTCTTTGCTGCCTCCCTGACTGTAATAGATACTCCTCGTCCAGTAGCTTCATTACGTCCTAGGGAGCCACCTATCGAAAGGGGCTTACCCGTAATTACATCGGGTTGCAAATAATTCCCCTTAAGAGCCGAGTAGGTATCCATTATCCATGCCATTTCCTTTCCTCCCGTATAGACATCAGGGGCGGGAATATCTGTCAAAGGCCCGATAATATCTGCGATGGAATAGGCATATCTCCTTGTAATCCTTTCAAGTTCATTCTCAGATAACTCCTTCGGGTTGCAAATTATACCTCCCTTGCCACCACCATAGGGTATGTTGGCAATGGCACATTTCCAAGTCATCCACATGGATAATGCCTTAACTTCATCAACGGTAACCTGAGGGTGGTATCTGATTCCCCCTTTGTAAGGTCCTCGAGCAGAATTATGTTGAGATCTGAAACCGGTGTAAACCTTTATTTCTCCATTGTCCATCCTGGCAGGAACTGCTACTGTCAAAACACGATTGGGGCTGGCGAGAATATCTCTCATTCCCTTATCTAGTTTTGCAAGCTTTGCGGCTTCGTCTAGCTGCTTTACAGCAACTTCAAATGGATTAAGCGACTCTGACATTAGATCATCAGAAAAATCTGGTGTATTTAAGTGTTAAATTGCTTAATTGAGAACCACTTTAAATCGTCTCATGTGCACTTAACCAGTTTCCTGCAATTTTCTGGAAACCATATCTCGCAATGTGTCGTCAGATAAGTTCTGGTACTCAATCCCCAATGACTTTGCAATTATTTCAAGTTTTTCTCGCTCTGATGAAAGGGGAGAAATTTTAGGACCGATCAAGGGGAGATTTGTAGTCGACATTTCCCTTTCAATTCCACTTTTAGCTTTTTGGTATTCTGCCATTGCTCTACCAATCGTCCTTGAAAATGAAGGCAAGTTTTTTGAACCAAAGAAAAGAATGATAATTACGAAAATGATTATGAACCACTCAGCACCAGCAATATTCATTTCCATCGACGAGAAAACCAATTATGATTTGCCTCAAGTATCAATGAAGCTATTCTCCTTTATTTGGATAATCCTCTTTTGGCTTTGTGGGAGAGGAAAAATAGTAACAACCCAATTGGACCTTTTGTCACAAACGTATCCTTTTAAAGACGTTTGCTTTTTTTTACAGCATGGTTTACAGGAATGTCGACACTGCTGTCCTTGAGAAGATTAATGAATTTATTCGCACCTTAAACCATGAATCTGAAAATGGTTCCATAGTAGTAGTCGAAGGAAAGCGAGATTCAGAAGCCCTTACAAAGTTGGGATTTATTGGTGAAGTTACTGAATATAACAGATTCAAAGGTATTTTGGATTTTGTCGATAGTCATCAAATGACGGACAAAAAGATTATCCTCTTACTGGATATGGATCGAACAGGAAAATACTTGACAAGCAGGTTAGTGTCGCTCTTTCAGCAAAGAGGTAGCAATGTAACTCTTGCCTACAAAAGGAAATTATGCGAAATAACGAATGGAAGAGTACGTCATATTGAGGACATAGTCTTTTACCAGAACTTGTTGGGATCAAAGTTTTTGCCTAATTATTCCTGAGATCATAGCTCTATCTCGCTCAAAGGAAACAAAATGTGGAGTCGTAATTCTGAAATCTTTCCCTTCAAAGCACTTATATTCTGGCCAGCTCACCTTACATTCACTTAATAATAATGAGGTTATGAGATTGCCTAATACAGGTATTGTTAAATATCATGTTAAACTAAAATTCGAAGTAGATGGACTCGTTGAGAAGGCAGATATAATCGGCGCCATTTTTGGGCAGACAGAAGGCCTTCTAGGACCGGAGATGAATTTGAATGAATTGCAGAAGGTTTCAAAAGTAGGAAGAATTGAGGTAAATGTTGATACGAGATCTAACATCGCAAAGGGAGACGCTGTCATACCCATGAGTACGGATATCTCAACTGCCGCGTTAATTGCAGCGGCAATTGAAAGTATTGATAAGGTAGGTCCATTTCAAGCAAAGTTCGTTCTTGTCGGCATAGACGATATTAGAGCAATAAAGAAAAAAATTATCGTAGACCGTGCAAAGAGAATAGTCCAAGAATGGGCAACTAAGACAATTAGTGAGGGAGAGGAAATGTTGAAGGATGTGTATGATGCAAGCAAGCCTGGGAAACTCACTGCATTTGGGAAAGCACAGTTGGCTTGCGGTACAGGGGTTTTTGATTCAGATTGGATTATTCTGGTAGAAGGAAGAGCAGATGTCATAAATCTACTGAGGGCTGGCTTCGATAATGCTATAGCTATAGAAGGAGCAAAAGTCGATGAAAGCATTATTAAATTAACCGAGGGCAAGAGAGTTGTTGCATTCCTTGACGGTGATAGAGCAGGCGATCTTATTTTGAAAGAATTGCATGGTTTGGTCAAGATTGATAAGGTGCTCAGAGCGCCCAATGGGAGAGAAGTTGAGGAATGCACTCCTCTTGAAATCGCCGAGATTTTACGTGAAGCTGTTAGTCATCCAGCTGTCGCACATCATCCAAGGTCTACCACCGCTCACCAGCCACAGGATGCAAAACATGATTATCGAAAGCATGGAGAAGATGAATTAGACCCAAGCGCTCACCCCCATGGAGGACGAACAACCAGGATCGCTGAGCACGAGGGAAAGGAGAGTTTGCAAACAGAACATGACCAAGAGATGGTTTTAAAGGTGCAGAACGTGTTTTCTGAGATAAATGAGACTTTGGAAGCGGTGCTACTGGACGATTCTATGAGGATTCTAGTAAAGGTGCCTGTTTCAGATATTATGAAGCAGCTGGGAGAGAGTGAAGGTGGAAAGTTTCTTGTTTTGGATGGGATCGTAACTCAGAGGCTCATTGATGTTGCAGATCGTGCAGGGATCGAATACATTGTGGGCCATAGAACCACCGCAAGCAAGAAGCCAGCTGCGGTGAAGGTACACACTTTTGAAGAATTGGGTATCCCCAATTAGATGCATCCCAACACGCAGCACATCCTTACTCTAGCTCATTTGTTGAAGTTCGGAAAAGGAAGAGCCAGTATTGAGATTACGACAACAGAACTTGGCTCTACTATTAATAGATCACAACAATCCGCTTCGAAGTACCTAGTAGAGCTTGAGAAGGCAGGATTACTAGAACGAACTAAAGCCGGTCAAAAATTCAGGATAATAATTACCGACAGGGGGGTTGACGAAGTACTTAATCTGCATGAGACTCTTAAGAGCTCTGTAGAAATTCTTGAGAGATCGGGATTGCAACTGGACGGTAAGCTCGTTTCGGGAATGGGGGAAGGTGCCTACTATATGTCTTTGGACGGCTATCGAAGTCAGTTCAATGAAAAACTTGGCTATGAACCCTACGCTGGAACGTTAAACTTGAAGCTCCTCAATCAATCATCCATGCGGATGAGAAGTATGATGGATAATTATCCTTCAATATTTGTTCGAGGATTTGCTGATTCTTCAAGATCCTATGGATGGGTAAAGTGTTATCCTGCCATCCTAAACGATGGGGCTCTGGATAAAGCCGCAGTTATAGTTCTTGAAAGAACTCACTATGACAATAGCATGCTTGAAGTAATCTCACCCGTTTGCATCAAGGACTCATTGGGAATCAAAAATGGAGACTCTGTCAAGGTATTTGTAACTAAGGCCTCAAAGGCTCCTCAATTCGAGAACACTTAGATACCATAAATGGAATTCCCCATTTCATCCTTAATCTGTGAACTCTTGATGCCTGGAACAGGCGTGTTTAATCTGATGATCCTTACTGCCAAGTTTCTATCCTTGCAGTTCTCAGAGATCTCCTTTTCACTATGTATCTGATCGTAGCCCAAAGCTATGATATCCGGTGATACCCGTTCTACCGTATCGTACAGTGACACCTGACTTCCAATTATAGCCAGATCAACGAATGAAAGGGATGAAACAAGCTCCTTTCTTAAATTCTCACCATGATAAATCTTCCTTCCCTGCTTTATCTTAGCCGCCGTAGATGTCCGAGCAACTACGACCACCAAGACATCACCAAGTTGTTTTGCTGCCTTTAGAGTATGAATATGTCCAGGATGAATTACATCAAAAACACCGCCGACCAATACTACTTTTAAAGCATCCCTCCCCAAGAAAGTCAGTCTTGGTGTGGTACCCTTTTCAAGCAAACCGATAGAAATCAGGTGTTGTATCTTGTCATCGAATATTTCAATAGGTAAATACAATCTTGACCTAAGTCTGCCGACATAACCGATAGTAGGTTCAATATTACTCACATATACCGAAGCCAATAGAGCTTTTTCAAAGGGGTCCATCCGTCTATTCAGACCCCTGATGTTCATTATAAGCCCAATAATATTTTTTTCCAAATATTCTATTCTGGTTAGCTAAGAGTCTTCCCTCTCATTCAATATTTGGCCGTGATCAAAGCTCATAGGTTCCTTAGGAATTGGCAGATTAGTGGCGCAGGTACGTATACACTCAGTTGAAACAAACCTCAATTTTTCAGTTTTCAAGTGCCTTCCCTGGATATTTTCCCTTTGCAGAATTGAAGCCAGCTTCACTTCAATATCCCTGCTGTGTCTTGCACAGTACACACCTACCAAGAACTCGTCTTTTCCTTCTTGAATCGAAATTATGTAGGAAGGTGGGAGTGTACAGCTGAAATATTTCTCTTGATGTGAGCACTTCGTAGGGAGGGTCATTTAATAGTGGAACGTCTAATAGAGATATATGTCTATTAAATCTAAACTAACCAAAGATTCAAAAAACACGCCCACTAATATGACAATGATATCTTATTCAGTAGGCATACTAGTATTAACCTTCTTTGTTATGATTAGTTGAGATGACTTTTTGGCATGACTTATCTACCCGAAATGCATTTTTAGCTCTGTACTAACCATTGGCGGGTATTATTTTTTCAAGAAAGAATATCGTACTTCTGCTGGTGATTGCGCTTATAGGACTTTCTCTTTCCATAATATCTTTCAGATACTCGGCGTACACTGCTGATGAAATTGCAAGAATTGCTTCTGTAGACGTTAGATCTAATGCACGAATTGAAGCACACGATCTCTCCCAGATTCTTCTGCATACACTTGAATCAGTGACAAGCAACTTGAGATCGATAGCAATTTCAGAACCAATTCAAGAGGGAAACATGGATGTTGGTTTAAGGCTTCTTAACAATACCCAAGCTTCGACTTCTGAGCTGACCGAAGGGTACTACTGGTTAGACAGAGACGGCAAACTTGTCGCTTGGAGCACCCAGAACGCAAGCGAATTACAGGGGTATCGAGGGTTTGATTTAAGCGACCAGGAGTTCTATCGGGTCCCTAAGACTACCTTCGTTCCTTATTATAGTAACGCCATAGAATCACCTGACATGCTACCTAGATTCTACATTTCATTTCCAATTATGTCAACTAAGGATAACGACACAACCAACGCAGAGAATAAAACTACATTCGAAGGAGTCATGGTTGCGGTTGTAAATCTGGATTCACTAGGAGCATTCTTGCAGAACGAAATTCCGCCGGAATTTATCAGCAATGTAGGCTTGATGGATAAAAACGGTACTATACTTTATGCCCGGAATCAATCTTTGGTTGGAAAAAACTACAAATCCGAGGACTTTCAAGCAACTGTTCCTGATCAAGTGAAATCAGAGTACATTGGGATTCTTACACGCTCTTTGGAATCGAATCCGGGAGCCGAAGACATTACCTTCAATGGGACCACAACGACCATTTCGTACCAGCCTATCAATGTGGACGGAAAACACATATGGACATTGTTTTTAGGTTCCCCACATAATTTGGCTACCGACGTCGGACTAGTCATAGAACAACAAAAGAATTTGAGCAGTCAAATAATCATTGTAATTGCGCTAATAGCGGTGGGTATTGCGATTCTGATCTTATCATGGAATAAGAAACTCGAAAAAGCGGTCCGAGAAAGAACTATAGAATTAGAAAAAGCTAATGTTTCTCTAGGTGAATCAAATCGACTATTAGCTGGAACAAACGAGCAGTTGCAAGCACATGATAGAATTCAGAAGGAATTCATAGACATAGCCGCTCATGAGCTTAGAACTCCGATACTTCCTATACTGAGTGAGGCTGAATTTTTATCTCAGAGATTTCATGAGGACCAGAACCGAATTTTAGTGGGTGAAGAACAAATCCGATCAATAATTCTAAATGCTAAAAGACTAGATCGTCTTGCATCGGATATCTTGGATGTCACCCGAATTGAAAGCAAGACTCTCAAACTCAACAAGGAGAGCTTTGATATAGATCAGCTTGTTCAAAGGGCTATAAGAGAAACAACCGAAAGAGAATTGTCCGGTAAGTCAAAGAACCTAGAAATCTCTTATTCCCCATTCCGTTGCAACGTCATTGCTGATAAAGCTAAAATTCTTCAAGTCGTCACAAATCTGATCGATAACGCAGTAAAATTCACAGATGAAGGAAAAATCTCAATAAGTGTGATTAAAAATCAGAAAGATATAGAACTAGCGGTCAAGGATACAGGTTCAGGCATTGAAGACAAGATTATGCCCAAAATATTCTCTAAATTTGTTTCGTCATCGGAGAACGGAACAGGGCTAGGGTTATTTATATCAAAAAAGATAATCGAAGCACATGGTGGAACGATTTGGGCAGGAAATAATGAGGTGAAAGGAGCTACATTCAAGTTTACACTCCCGTTGAATTAGTATATACATGTCATATAGTGGATTTACAAAAAATATGTTAATATTGAATCATCGTATAGCATACGGATGGTACATTCCAGTGATTTTTGTTTTAAGGTATTATGATAAACTTTTTGCACGGGCTAATGGAGGATAAGATTGCTATGAGATATGTTACTCATCTCTTAAATCCAATTAAGCGCAGTTTTATACACATATATGCATCCCGAAGACCTAAAGATGATTTGGATATGCGAGGAATGTGATTCACATTTCATTTTTCACGCTGACGTCAGTGATCACAAGGCACAAACAGGCCACACACGAGTTACAAAGGTGGATATGATCCTAACTGATAGTCCGTTCACCTCGAATTACAGGTCTGATAGATAGGAGACTACTTTTCCAAGAGAGAGCCTTCGCCCTATTATGTTGACAGCCACTGTGACAATTTGCGAAGATTAGTGGTAAAAAAAGAAATGACATCATTTACCTTTACTGAACCCTCAATGAAAGTGGTTATTTTATAACTTTCCATTTGATAAAATTAAATACTAGTAATTTTCTGAAATAGTGATGATCAACAATCTTGATAGGAAATTGCTTCCTAGAATTATGGTTGTTGATGACGAGAAGGACATTCTACGAATAATTAAGCGCGATCTCGAGTCTCCTATTACCTCCTCCTCATCCTCTGCTTCAGAAACGACGGCATCAAATGATAGAAGCATTCCAGATGCACAGCAAGATGAAGGAGCGTCCCATCTTGGCGAAATCAGAGAACAAGACGCGAAAAAAGATGGAGATACCTTCAAGGTAGAGACTTTTACTAACGGCTGGAATGCGTTAGAAGCTTTAGATAGCCATCCACATGATTATTACGCTCTTGTTCTGACTGATATTCGGATGCCGCGGATGAATGGATTTGAGTTGTATCGTAAGATTAAAGAGAAGAATCCCTCAATGAAAATCGTCTTCATCACCGCATTTGAAATAAATAAAGAAGAATTCAGCAAGGTACTCCCATCCATTGAGGTGAAGGACTTTATAATAAAGCCGATCAGCATGACGAATCTAAGAATTAAGCTGAAAGAGGTTTTGAAGGGATCGTGAGTGAGTTTTATTTCGGCTACTTCTACCGATACTTATAGTGCTTTTCGAACAAATCCTGTGACTCTCTATACCTTGATCTCTCTACTTCCAACATCTGTTCTAGAGCATCACCAGCCTTAAGGATGAGCGGTTTTCCAGACCACTTGTTCTCTAGCAGGTAGTTGATCCATGCCCTGATGGTAGGGCCCATCCTTCTAGACAAAGGTTCTAGAAACCCACTCACGATCTCACGCTTTGCAGAATCCCGATCTAGTCCTCTACACATTAAATAGTATATTTGGGCCTCATCAAGTTGTGCCACCGAGGCCGAATGAGTTGCCTTCACTTCATTAGTCTCGATCTCCAAGCCTGGTATCGCATCCGATTTTGCGTCTTTATCCAACAGGATAGCGTGGCCGGCAAGATAAGATTCTGACGCTTTGGCATCTTTTCCTATCTTTATCATACCCTTAAACAAGGATTTTGATTTGTCGCGCATTACAGATTTGACCAACACTCGGCCTCGGGAATGACCGCCGATGTGGTGCAGGTTCGAAGTGATATCAAAAGATTGAGTAGTATTACCGAAAATAATCTCAACATCCTCCGCAGAGGAACCAATGCCCACCATGTTACTATCTACCTTGCACCTAGAAGTTTGACCTCCAAATAGGCCATGATACCACGACATCTTGGCATCCCGTTCAACCCATGCTTTCTTGTTCAAAAATGAAACATCGTTTGAATCTAGTGCCTCAAGCGTTATCATTTCCAAATTAGACCCGTTGCCGACATGACATTCAGTTAATTCAAAGACTCCCCGCTGTACGCTTGAAGAACCATTGTTGCCTTGAGAATATAACTCTTGAACAATTGTACACTTTGAGCCTTCATCTGCAACAAACAGATTTCGACTAATAGAAGAGGCATTATCCTGACCGAGCACACAAACAAGTCTGATTGGATTTTCGACGACAAGGTTCTTGGGTACGTAAATAAATATCCCAGATCTGAAGGCAGAAGATTCAAGCGCCGAAAACTTATCTTCATCCCGGCCTCCAATATTTTTCAATAGGAAGTCCCTGATCTTTCCTTCGTGACTTTTGACTGCATTGGAAAGGTCCTCTATGATTACAGCATCTCCATTTGATCCTAATTCACTTCTATTGAGTTTGATTATCGTAGATCCGACCCTTATTAGCCCGACATCCTTGTCTAGTTCATTTTCTCTATCTGCCAAAAAATCGTTAGAGTCCAAAGAGTTGGATGCTATTGATAGATCTATGCGATCTGGATAAAGTCGGTTAACGTCTGAATATTTAGAATATAAAGGCGATATTTCTGATGGGAGAGATTGGTACTTCGCGTAGTTCTGCTCCCTCATATTACTCATCCATTCAGGCTCGTAATAGAGCGACGATAGGGCATGAATGTCCTCTAAGTTCAAAGATGATAGGCTTGGCAATGCTGTTTCACCCTATCAGATTATCAAATCATAAGTTGAAATTAGCCGACTGAGCCTTCCATTTCGAGCTTGACTAGCCTGTTCAGCTCTACTGCATATTCCATTGGGAGTTCTTTCGTAAATGGCTCCATGAATCCTCCAACTATGAGAGACAAGGCATCTGATTCGGTAAATCCCCTGCTCATTAGGTAGAATATTTGATCATCTCCTATTCTACCTACCGTCGCCTCATGAGAAATCGTAGCATCCTCTTCATTTACTTCCACATAAGGATAGGTGTCTGTTCTAGAAGTTTCGTCTAGGAGCAGAGCATCACACCTGACGTTAGATTTAACCCCGCTTGCACCTTTTGCGACATGCAAGAGCCCTCTGTATGTTGTTCTTCCCGAGTCTTTACTAACAGATTTGCTTGTGATCCGGGAGGTAGTGTTAGAAGCCAAATGCACTGCTTTTGCCCCAGCATCCTGATGTTGACCTGCGCCAGCGAAAGCAACAGATACTACCTCAGCATGGGCATTTCGTCCTAACATATATACTCCAGGATACTTCATCGTAAGCTTACTTCCTAAGTTGCCGTCTATCCATTCGACCGTGGCATTCTCGTAGGCATATGCCCTCTTTGTTACTAGGTTATATACATCCTTGCTCCAATTTTGGATTGTAGTATATCTGATCTTTGCTCCCTTCTTCGCTACGAGCTCTACAACAGCAGAATGCAATGATTCTGTAGAATAAACAGGGGCCGTACAACCCTCGATATAGTGAATTTCAGCTCCCTCGTCGGCAACAATCAGTGTTCTTTCAAATTGACCTATGTTTTCTGCATTTATTCTAAAGTAAGCCTGCAATGGAAGATCCACCTTCACATTTGGTGGAACGTAGATGAATGATCCACCTGACCAAACTGCACTATTCAATGCAGCAAACTTGTTGTCTTCAGGAGGAATTATTTTCCCAAAATACTTCCTTAGCAGGTCTGGATGTTGCTTTACCGCAGTATCAGTATCCACAAATATTACCCCTTGACTAGCCAGATCTTCGCGAAGGTTGTGATACACCACCTCTGATTCGTACTGAGCACCTACGCCTGCCAAGAACTTTCTTTCTGCTTCTGGGATTCCTAACTTCTCAAACGTGTTTCGCACTGACTCCGGGACGTCTTCCCAGCTCTTGCCTTGTTTTTCCGAGGCCTTCGCATAATAGTAGATATTTTGGAAGTCAATCTTTGAGAGGTTACCGCCCCAATTAGGCATAGGCTTACTCATGAAGACATCATATGAGCGCAGCCTAAATTGTTTCATCCATTCCGGTTCGTCTTTCAAATGACTAATCTCTTCGACAGTCTCTCTAGCGAGACCCTTCTTGCTTAAATAAACATACTTATCAATTGAATCTTTAAAGTCATACTTACTATAATCCATATTCAGATTTTCAGTGGTCATATAATTTATAACGGCGTTATTTCTTATATATATTTTGTTGACCTATTATGTAATTCAGAGCAAATTTCAGATGATAGTGAGCACCACTGACGACCGACGAATGAGCAATTAAAGTAACCACCGCTGCTATATATTGATACAGATGCCTTGCTATGATATTTTCTCAAATTAATCTAGACGCCAATGCTATGCCATCAAGCGTGTGTTCTACCGCTTCAACGATTCGACCCAAGGCATAACTCTTAAGCTCTGTGGTGGTTTTATGTCCGATCGAGACTAAACCATTCAGGGATCTAAGGTAAATCATATCATCATGGCTTGCTCTTCTCTCTACGATCTGGAATAAGGCTCTTACTGAAGAGGGGCTAGTAAAACCGACTGCATCCACATTCCTATTCCTCAATAAGTAAAAAAACCGCTTCCATTCATTGTCGATATTTGAATTGGTTGATACATCATAAAGTTGATGCTGGTCCACCGAGATTCCCAACCTTGAAAGAGAGATTAAGATCTTGCTATCTCCAAGTTGACTCCGTGGTATGACTACTCTACGCAATTGGTCCTTGTAACTAGAGAGATACTCAATCAATCCTTGGGTATTGTACGTTTCAGGCAATATCACAGAATCGATGCCGTAGTGTGAAAGCCTTTCTTTGGTTCTTGGACCAATACAGATGGTTCTAATTGAACGTAGCTTAGTTATTAGGGCCGACATATTTCCAGTGCGACCAGCATTTAACATAAGGATGTCTACTGCGGCCCCACTTAGAAACACGCATGCTTCATAGTCATTTTGAATAATTCGTGAAACTATGTACTCTAATTCAAGAAAAGGTTTAGGTAAAATGACTATGGACTTGAGAAAGATGACCGTCCATCCGTAATTCTCCATTGCCCTCCTAAATCCCATAGATGTTGATGATTCTCGTGTAATTGCAAAGTACCGCTTCACTTGATGGCTTTCAGACTTTGCCATTTTGAGATAGCCACGTCAAATGCTCGGACAAGGAAACGACACGACCAACCACTATCACCGCTGGAGAAGTCACCTCGTATCTTACGGCTTTTTTCAGAATAGTGTCCAAGTTTCCTAATATTACTCTCTGATCTTTCATCGTCCCTTTTTCTACGATCGCCACTCTGGTACTGCCCTTCATACCTCCTGCTCGCAAGCCTTGAACAATTTCTTTAATCCTTTCTACGCCCATTAATACTACTATTGTATCCACAGCAGAAGCCAGAGCCTTCAAATTTACGTCTAAATGATTTTTCATTTCGTTCTCATGACCAGTGATGAAAGCGACCGAAGAAGAGTAGTCCCTGTGGGTGAGAGGGATCCCCGCGTAAGCTGGAGCAGCAATCGCTGATGAAATGCCAGGTATGATTTCAAATTGAATACCATGCTTTCGTAAATATTCTGCTTCTTCTCCCCCTCTTCCGAAAACCAACGGGTCTCCTCCCTTGAGTCTCAAAACGCTTTTTCCTTTTCTAGCATACGTTAGCATTAGCTTGTTTGTTCTTGACTGATGCGTAGAGGTGGCTTTTCCTGATTCCCTACCAACATAGATTTTTTTTATCGTCGAAGGTATCTTGTCGACCAACTTTTTGCTAACTAACCTATCGTAGAGCACTACATCACATTTAGACAAAAGTTTGTATCCCTTGAGTGAGATAAGACCCGGATCTCCAGGGCCAGCCCCACATATAAAAACTTTTGAGGAATTCATTGTAGATTCCACTTCTTTACGGCAGATTCCCAGCTCTCTGAGAAGTCTTTTACACCCTCATTCAATAGTCTTTGTCCCCCTCTGATTCCTATACCTCTTGCATCCTCGATCCGCCCTTTTTCAGTAATAGAGATCTGATCTGAACCGTCAGCGGAGAATACTTTTGCAATAAGGGTCAATAAGTCGGGATTCTTGTCAGATAGGGCGACTACACCAACTGGGAATTTACAACCTCCCTCAACTATGGACAAAAGATTCCTTTCAGCCTCCAATTCAGCACGTGATCGAGGGTCTTCTACCAACCTCAAATGAGCCAGCAGATCCGGCCTATCACTTCTGCAGATAATTGCCAGTGCCCCTTGTCCGGCGGCTGGGACAAAATCAGTAACACTAAATCTCTCTGTTATGAGCTTGGTTAACCCCAATCGATCTAAACCTGCCTGGGCTAAAACGATGGCGTCATATGCGCCAGTTTCAACCTTCCTTATTCTTGTTTCTATATTTCCACGAATTGGCTTTACTTTTAGTTCGGGTCTCATCCTCAAGATCTGGACTGCCCTTCTCAAACTACTGGTTCCAACCACGGCCCCGGAAGGCAGTTCATTCAATTTCAATCCATTTCGATGTATTAAAATGTCGTTGGCTGCAGACCTAGTTGGTACAGAGGCCAGAATGAGATCCGAGAATAGCTCAGTTGGTACATCTTTGGCGCTGTGAACTGCGAAATCTGCGTGTCCATCTATTACTGCTTGATCAATTTCCTTCTCAAATATGCCTTTCCTGTCGAAGGTATAGAGTGGTCTTACATCTAAATCCCCAGAGGAAGTAATTTCGAGAATATTAATGTCTGTTTTCCTCTTACTTCTCTTTAGCAAATCCACCACAGATTTGGTCTGCTCTAGAGCCAGTCTACTACTCCTTGTACCTACCGTGTAGTTCGT
>JAATVP010000137.1 GCA_014523625.1 Nitrososphaerales archaeon TH5896 | reverse complement strand
CATTCCCCTGGCCTCATCAAACTGAATGCATAATCGTACGCTTCAACCGTTTTGTCGATATCTTCATCAGCATGGGCATAGGACAGGAAGCAGGTTTCGAATTGAGATGGAGGGATAAAGACTCTCTTTTCAAGTAATGCTCTGAAGAGCACATCGAACATATCAAGATTAGAGGTTTTTGCCGAAGCCATATCCCTAACATCTGTCTGAGTAAAGAACAATTGGTACATTGAACTGATATTGTTTATCTTGCACGTGATTTTTCTGTCATGTGCAACTTCTTGTATGCCATCTATTAGTGAATCGCATATTCTAGTCATTCTTGGATATATTTGCTCGCGACCTTTGCTTAGGGCGGAGATGGTAGCAACGGCGGCCGTAACTGCCACTGGATTACCGGCGTATGTGCTTGCTTGGTACACATCTCCTGATGGAGAGAACAGCTCGAGTAATTCTCGGCTGCCGCTAATGGCTGCTAAAGAGAACCCATTTGCTACCGACTTCGAAAAGGTTGCGATATCGGGTCTAATTCCGAAGAATTCGCTTGCTCCGCCAGGTGCTAGACGAAACCCTGTTACAACCTCATCGAAGATTAGCACAACATTATTTTCCAAAGTAATTTTTCTAATATTGGTGAGATATTCCTTATCAGGAATAACTAGTCCCATGTTCGCCGGAACCGGCTCGAGAATTACGCAAGAGATATCATTTCTCTTCCTTATCATCTCTTCCAGAAGATCAAGGTCATTAAATGGAATAACAATCGTCTCAGAGCTAAATTCCTTAGGAATACCTCTAGATGATGGTGTGCTATTCCCAGAGCTATCGCAAGTAACGAGTGAATAGTCATGGGCGCCGTGATAACACCCTTCGAATTTGACTACCTTATTTTGTTTAGTGTACGCTCTAGCTAGCCGAATTGCATTCATGGTCGCTTCCATTCCAGAATTCACGACCCTAGTCATTTCACAAGCCGGAATAAGTTTTGCAATCATTTCTCCAAGGATAACTTCCTTTTCGGTGGGGATACAGTAAAGCGAGCCAATATCTAGCTGCGACTTGACAGCTTCTAATATCTCGAGATTTGCGTGCCCCAAAAGTAATGACCCATAACCCATGCAATAATCTACAAAGCTGACGTGGTCACTACTAGTTATTCTACTACCATCCGCCGAAGCCGCAAAGAAAGGGAAGGGCTTGAAGAACCTAATTGGGCTGTTCACACCACCGGGAATAACTTTGGTTGCTCGATCGTAAAGAATCCGCGAGTTATCGTACATTCAAAGATCAAAGTCCAGAATGTTATTGTCGTTATAATTTCATTCCGAGCTTTCTATTCGCTGTTTAGTACCTGAGAAATCAGCTTGGCGTGATACGTTATAATGATATCAGCTCCTGCCCTCTTTATTGAACTTAGCATTTCGTGCACTGCTTGTTTCTCATCAATCAGATCTTTAGTGGAAGCAGCTTTTATCATAGCGTAGTCACCTGAAACACTAAAGGCACAAAGGGGTAGATTAGTCATCTCTCTTACCCTTCTAATCAAATCTAGATAAGGTACGGCAGGTTTGACCATTATTATATCCGCTCCTTCCTGAATGTCCAACATCACTTCCCTAAGGGCCTCTCGATGATTGAGAAACGACATTTGATACGTCTTCCGGTCACCTAGAGATGGAGATGAATCGGAGATCTCTCGAAAGGGAGAATAGAGTGAGGAAGCGTGTTTTGCAGAGTATCCCATGATGATAGTGTCTGTGAATCCACTGTTATCTAGTGCTTCTCTGATGGCCATCACTTGGCCATCCATCATTGCAGAGGGAGCAACCATATCACTACCTGAATTTGCGTGGCTTAGGGCTATCTTTGCAAGCAGATTTAGACTTTGATCATTATCAACCCTGCTTCCCTTCAAGATTCCACAATGGCCTGAAAGAGTATACTGACACAGGCAAACGTCGCTAATCACAACTATCCGATCGCCGAAGGCACTTCTGAGAAATTCTATCGATTGTTGCACTATCCCATGTCTACTAAAGGATGAACTACCGCTTTCGTCTTTTGATGAGGGAATGCCAAAGATGACAAACGCACGAATTCCAAGATCGTAGCAGTCCTGTACTTCTCCAATGAGCCCCGATAAGGGGAATTTTCGTACACCAGTCATCGCTTTACTTTCTTCAGCAGCAGAAATCCCTTCCTTGACGAATATTGGATAAATAAAATCCTTGACTGAAATTCTTGTCTCTTGTAATAGTTGTCGTATCGCTAAATTCTTTCTGAGCCGTCTTAGCCTTACCTTCGGAAATCCAGGCGAGGATTTATCCATTGTCATAATTAAATAAGCTTTCGACGATTCTCATTAAATCCTGTTCGGAGACTCTGCCCATTCGAGCCTCCTTTCGCAGGTTGCTCATTGGAGTCGACAAAACAGTAGAGACTAAAGAACGGGAAAGTTCTCTAATTGTTCTCTTGTCTTCCTCGCCTAACTTTGCTGAAAAAATGGACATTGCCCTTTCTAGTTCCGCTTCTCGTAATGCTTCAACCGACCTGAAAACTGAATCGATCAATTGCTCTACTCTCTTGCCCTTTAGAATATCCCCGAACGAGTGGGCCTCTTTATCGATTATCCGCTCTGCGGAAGCTATTTCGTTTTTTCTAAGTTTGAGATTATTCTCCGCGATTTCGGCGATCTGGTCCATATTAATCAGTTTTATTCCTTTGATCGTACTAATTTGGTCTTCCACGGTTCTAGGATTCGAAAGATCGAAAACTAACATCCCCTTATTTCTCGTTGACATCGCCTTGCTGATCCTTTCATACGTAATCAAGAAATAGGGGGCAGTAGTCGATACGAAGACTACATCGTATCCAATGAGACCAGATAGTGCACCGTCAAAGGCAATAGGATGTCCGCCTGCAGTATCTGCAAAGGATTTCGCCCTTTCAAAGGTCCTACTTGTGATCATAAATCTAACATCTCTTTGCCTCAATGATTTTGCAACTAGACTTGCACCTTCCCCAGACCCTATTATCAATATGCTTCTACTTTTGAGATCATCGAAATAGTTCTCTGCGATGCTAACTGCCACAGAACCAATTGATACGTTACCTTTGTTCAATCGAGTAGTTGTTCTTACTTTACTTCCAACTTTGAGGGCTTTAGTAAATATCAACGAGAGGTTAGAGCTACAATGGCCGTTGCATCTTGAAAATTCGAAAGACCTCCTTACTTGTCCTAATATTTGATCCTCGCCTATCACCAGAGAGTCCAGACCGGATGTCAGCCTTAGGAGATGCAGAATCGCTTCTTGTCCGAAGCTCATCTCCACATTGTCTGAAAATTCATCCTTTGAAGAACTAGCGACTGATGACCAAATGTCCAAAATCTCTTGTTCATCTATTGTTTCCGCCGAAGACAAAAAAATCTCTACCCGGTTACATGTTTGCAAAATAACGCACTCTCTGTCAGGCGAGAGCTCGCTGAATCTAGTATAAGCTTCATCAATATTCTTAAACGTGAACCTTTCGAGGAGGTGAATCGGAGCCTTCTTGTAAGTGATTCGAGCGTTACAAAATTGCTGTTCTCGATATAGAGGCTCGAATTGTGTCAATTAATTTCCTTTACCCTCCCACGAGTTTATTAATGCAACTAATTCTGCTCGAGCATCATCAATGCGATCTTCCTTAATCAGCTTCTGAATAGTGGCATTGTTAATAATAGAGTATAGAAATTCCTTTCTTTCATTGACAGTGGGTATTCTCGTCCTAATCATTCTTCTCGCGGCTTCTTGAAGTCGAATGTTTTCAATATCTGACTTACTTATTAATCTCCTTAAGACCCTTTCAGCCTTGATCCGAAATCTTCTGGCTACAATTGGACTTCTCCCCGAAGTTGAAATGGCAATTTGAAGGATCCCTTCAATATTAATTATAGATGCGTATGAGAAATCGCTAACCGATGGGTCATCTACCGCGTATGACAACGCCCCCATTAAGCTAGCCTCTCTAGCTATCTCACGATTAAGATGTTTATTGTTAGTGCAAGCTAGAACTAGAAATGGATTCTCGTAATCTTTAAGAAAGCCAGCATCTTTAACATGTTCTTTTCGCAATGAGAGTCTTCCCTTGTCTTGCAGCCCCTTGATTATCTTATTCAGGCGATTTGTGATCAGAATTATCTCACAACTCTGATATTCTAGCCCTCTCAACTTCCTTAAGCCCTCTGTTCCTCCACCTACAATAATGACTTGTTTCCCGTTTAGGTTCAAATCAACTAGCAATTATCGCACCAGGATAAACAAGGAAACAAAACGTTAGTTTTACTATTTAATTGTTGCATCTGGCAGGATTGATTTAAGTCAAATATCTGTTTCCATTTAAGGTAATCGGATCAATTGCAAAGTTTTTGTCTACCTGGCTCAAGAGTGCGTAGTTAGCTAGAGTATCTTTTTTCTAGTTCTTACAAGTTGTCTGTCGACGGTTCAACTGTAGAATTACTTTACAATAATCTTTCACCTAAGACTAATTAAGAATGGATTGTCTACCAGTATTAAGCCTTGAACGACGATGATGCTCCAAAGACTGCGCTAGATCTTTGTTCCATAGAGGAGATAGGTATCGCCACAAGAACGCATCTTGAAAACTCTGGATTTAAGTCACTCAAAGATTTGGTTGTTAGAGGCCCGGTTGATATTTCGGAAGCTACTGGGATGGATATCGAAAGATCAGCTATACTTTGTAATCGGGCTCGACAAAGACTTGAGGACGCGGGTGTATTGGAGAAAAGCTTTGTAACAGCACGTAAATTGTATAACAACCGTCTTACCGCTGAACGAACATCAACAGGTTCTAGAAATCTTGACACTCTACTCGGAGGAGGGCTTGAAACTCGTGCTGTCACGGAAATTTTTGGAGAATACGGAACAGGCAAGACACAAATATGTCACAGTTTGTGCGTGATGGTATCACAGGACAGAGCCCATGGAGGGTTGGGCGGTAAAGCAATATACGTGGACACTGAAAACACCTTTAGACCTGAACGCATCGTTTCCATATGTAGCGCGAGAAATATCGAACCTGGCCATGTGCTTGACAGCATCATTGTGGCTAAAGCATTCAACTCAGCACACCAGGAATTAATAATAGATGAAACAGGCCCAATAATAGATGCCAATGGGGTTAAGCTAGTTGTCGTGGATTCTGCGGTTGCACACTATAGAGCGGAATTCTTGGGTAGGGCTACTCTCTCAGAAAGGCAGCAGAAACTAAACAAATTTATGCACATCCTCTTAAGAATTTCTGAAACATATGGTGTTGCTGTTATAATTACGAACCAGATTCAATCTTCTCCAGATTCAATTTTTGGTGACGCATTTAGACCGACAGGTGGCAACGTGGTAGCTCATACCAGCACATACCGTATATACCTCAAACGCTCAGGCAGGAATAGAATTGCTAGAATGGTAGACAGTCCTTATCACCCTGAAACTGAGGTGCTTTTCTCGCTTTCGGCAAAGGGAGTTGCTGATCCAGATAAAGATTGATTGTTTAAGGCAGTTACATTAAATTAAGGCCTGCAAGTATAGGAAACAAAATGCCTAGCTCACATGGCTACAGGAGGAAGTCTCGCTCAGTTATGACTCGGAATAACGTTCCAAAAGGACTATCTTATCTACTTACTGAGTACAATCCTGGTGACAAGGTAATCATTGTCATAGATCCTAGGGAACATAAGACAACGCCCCATAGGAGGTACCATGGTAAGGTGGGGACGGTATTGCAAGTCGGAAGAAGGACTTTGAAAACTTCGGTGGTTATCGGTAATAAGCAGAAAATCTTGCAAACTAGGCTCAATCACGTAAAACATCTAGCGGCTGTGAATTAATCTTAATGACAGAAATTGACAAAAAGGAAATAATCACATTACCAGAGGTTAAGGAAATTCTAGAGAAGGTAAAACCTGATGAAATGGACCAGATCCAAAGGTGGACCTTTGATTTTGTGACAAGATTCTCGAAACTTGATGCAAAAACCTCACGCAGGATGGTCGAGGAACAGATTAAGGAATGCGAATTGAAAGAAGAAGAGGCAGTAGAATTAGTCAACATATTACCCAAGTCGCTTGAGGAATTGAGATCATTTACCTTCGGATGGAAAAAGCTGATTTTGACCAATACGCTGGAAAAAATGTTAGAGATACTGAAACAGAAAGATGAAGGTTAAATATTCAGCCACTAATCAATTAAGTGGGAATTAAACGATTGTCTATGTCTGTGGACAGGTCCGATCGTACTTGGAGAACTGATGATAGTTACGCACATCATCATCACCAATCTCAACGAAAATACGAAGAATACGCCTATATATTGGATTTCACGCAGCGCGGAAAATCCTCAACCGTAAGGGGTCGCGAGGGCGTAATATTACAAGCAATAGGCGAAGAAAGACTCACATTGTTGGAGTTATTGGGATACGGAAACGCAACGTTCGAAGTAGGCGAAAGGCTGTACATAGGAAGAGATGGAAGAGAAAAGATTATCAGCGTTCTTGGGAGATTGGAATATTCAAGTATATCTCAGACAGCTAAAAATGAACTTCATGCGACCGTTGAAAAAATTGTTTTGGAGAATGAAAAGAGGTTTATCGATTATGTGAATATTGCTCAGCCGGTAACTCCGAGAATTCACGCTCTAGAGCTCATTCCAGGAATCGGGAAGACATACATGATGGCGATAATAAAAGGGAGGGAGGCCAAGAAATTCGAATCCTTCCAGGATATACAAGGCAGGATAGGCTTGAAGGATCCTGCAAAATTGATAGCGAAAAGAATCGTGGAAGAAATAACTGGTGAAGCTCGCATGAACCTTTTCGTGAGGAGATGAGATATACAGGTCCAAACTCTCTAGGTCAACACATACTCGTAAATACAGTGGTAATAGAACAAATCATCCGCGAGGCAGACCTCGCAAAAACTGATAAAGTGTTAGAGATCGGTGCAGGGGAGGGTGCTCTCACATCCCATCTTTGCAGGAAGGCAGGCCAAGTGATTTCTATTGAAATTGACAAGGCCAAGTTTGAGCTTGCGAAGCAAAAACTGGCTCATTATAAAAATCTGCTTTTACTGAACATGAGTCCATTTGGTCATAAACCAATGAGTTTTGAATTTGATGTTTGTGTTTCCAACATTCCCTATTCTAGGAGCAAAGAGACTATACTTTGGCTAACCAATCATGAATTTAATCGGGCGATAATAATGGTACAGAAAGAATTCGCAAGAAAACTCTCTTCGACTCCTGGAAATCGATCCTACAGAGCAATTTCTGTAATATGCGAATATTGTTTTAATGTTAAAGAATTGTTTGAAGTTACAAATGACTCATTTAGTCCCCAACCTACGGTTTCATCACTGGTCATAAAATTGGTGCCCTCAGGCCGAAAACTTTCCTATGATACAATAAAGAATATCGCGCTATTATTTTCACAGAAAAAAAGAAACGTCCACAAAGTTGCCTCGTCACTTGGATTCGGACCCGGTCTTGACTCTTCAAAGAGAATTTGTCAATTAAGTCCAAATGAAATAGTAGATATAGCAAGAGGCATGAGCATCTCTGAGGCTAGACCGTCTTAGAAACTATTGACTAACAAATCAAGTGAGGGTGGTTTGTCTTACAAAAATTTAAACATCGAATTGGATCAAAGTGTCAGCCGAAAGATACTCAGATATCAGCCTTCTGACGACACATACCTTATGCTGGACTCGTTGGCAAGATATAGAGGAAAGTCAGCTTTGGAAATTGGTATCGGGTCAGGGGTCATTCTAAGAGAACTTAGCAAGAGATTTTCCGTAGTAGTTGGAACGGACATTGATTACGCTGCCTTGTCATTTTGCAATCAATCTAATGACGTGAAAGCAGATTTGGTCTGCTGTGATGGAGCAAAAGCTCTTGCAACCTCGCAAAAATACGACCTTATTGTCGGCAACCCACCATATCTTCCTTTTGACGACAACGACATTTTTGACAGGACCATATACGGTGGAATAACAGGTTCAGAGACAGCAATAGAATTTCTCAAATCAGCAATATGTCTGTTGAGCCAGCACGGAGCAATTTTGATACTCTTGTCAAGTCTATCTAGCTTGTCTCAATTCTATAGAGAGGTAGCATTGTTGGGGCTATCTAGAAGAACAATTTCTAGAAAAAAACTGTTCTTCGAAACTCTTTTGGTAGAAGAGATTAGTTTTTTTCATCAACAAGTTCACAATAGATAAACCTAAGGAGATAATCTCATTTCCGCAGCAGATTAGATGATTTTTGGGAAATCTCAGAGCTCATGCGGGATAGAGACGACTCCCCACCGAGGTCATATGTTACAAACTTTCCGTCCGCAATTATTTTTTCAGTCGCCTCAAATATTGCACTAGCGATATCAGTTTCTCCTAGATACTTCACCATCCAAGCGCCTGAAAGGATAGAAGCAACTGGATTCACTTTATCCATTCCAGAGTATTTTGGGGCGCTCCCATGTGCAGGCTCAAACATCGCGTAACTCTCTCCGAAATTTCCAGAATAAACGTTACCGATTGAACCTACATGACCTGAAGCACACTCTGAAACGATATCCATAAACAGATTTGTACTTAAAAGTATGTTTTGGTTGAATCGTTCAGGATTTTTTACTAACTGCTGAGTCATATTGTCAACATAATACTCTTCTACCTCAATACCAGGAAACTGACGGCTGATTTTTTCAACAGAGTTCCAAAATATTCCATCCGTTTCCTTCAAGATATTCCGCTTTGTAACCGCAACTAATTTGCGATAGTCACGTTCTTTGGCCAACTCAAAAGCCTTAAGAGCCACTCGTTCACATCCTTTTCTAGTAGTCTTCCTTACTGCAATAGCAGAATCCTCGCTAGTTCTAAATTCAATCCCTGCATAGAGACCTTCTGTAGCCTCCCTGACACAAAGGAAGTCAAGTGTTCTCTCTGATTGCCTGTATGTCTTGATAGGTCTTACATTTGCATAGAGTTCAAATTTTTGTCTTATGCTAACTGCTACACTACGAGGAGCATCCGGATTTGGAACAGTAGTAGTTGGACCTTTAAAGCACGCATCACTTTGTTTGAGAAGGTTCCATACTTCTTCCGAAATGTATGAGTTGCCACCTGCTTTCAGCCACCATTCAGAGCCTGCGTCGCAAATCACAAACTCGACCTGCGAGTTACACGATTTCAGAACGTTCAAGACAGCTTCAACGAGCTCGGGGCCTGTTCCATCACCTTTAATTACAACAGCTGTCTTACGAGCCAAATAGATTAGATCAGAAGGAATTGTTCCAGTATTATATTTATTTTGAATTAAGCTCGATGCGACTTACCATATTGTCTCTAAATGGCGGAACGTCACTAGCATTCCTAACATTTGTAAATTCATTGTTTTCTGAATAGTACGAATAAGAAATATCATAATCACTGAGATTAAGACGCCTTTCAGCGAAAGACCCTGTTAAATTATCCATAATCTGAATCGTCGAATTATCTGGAGAGTAGATTTTCATAAAATCATTTAGTGTAAGCCGAATTGGTCTGACATATTCAATGTGAATTGTACTGCCTTGAGTGTCGGTATGGATGGTTCTGAGACATTCCTTACCATCTACAGTATCATTGCCGATCCCAGCAGGAAGTAATTTTGGTTCACCATTAACCGATACCTCTACGGTAGGATGAATACTAAAAGTGTCTACGTTATGCCCTTTTAGACACACCTCGAGAGGAGTTGGAGGCGGCGCAAAAAGAGGAATTATTACCAAAGTCACAAGTAAAGACGCTCCCATAGCCGCTGGCGGAATGAGTAGTTCCTTTTTACCTAGTCTTTTTCTTGGTTTCTCCTCTTTTACCTTCCGCTTAGGCATTTCACGATTCTAAGAGGAATCTGGTGCGACCTGTTATTAGTGCCTTTCCAGCTGTTTTAGACATTCACAGAACCAACTGAACGACTATCTCCCGAGCTACAATATGAGAAACCAAATCTTGACACCAGCCTTTTTTGGAGTGATCCATGTAGCTATCATGTTGCTCATCCGATAGTCTAGATCACTAGTTTGTTTCGAGGCAATTTATAACCTATAATATCTTCGTAAATGAGTAGATTTTTTAATTGAACTTCAATTTATTTGAATTCAAGTTAAAGTTGTTTCAGGATCGGTCAACTTTCTAAGGCTTGAGTTTGGCTATGTATTTTAACATAGGTGAGGACGACGTTTGATCCAGCCTGTTTAACCCCTCGAGTTTAAAATGAGCTCATCCGCTCTTAAGAATTTATATATAAGCAAAAGTTGCTTTCCCAGAGTAATTGGTAGAAAAAAAGGGGAACAAGTTAAAGCCTTTTCAAAAAAAGAAAATGGTCGTTTTCGTTATTCTGGCTATTGTTGCAATTGTAGGGATTTCATTAGTGTATTCTTCCAGTATTAGTTCGGGTCCATCTCAAAAGGATGGTGAAAATGTATCTGAGCTCGTTTCAGAGTCTAAGGCCGATGCGGTAGAAAAGTTTA
>JAATVP010000136.1 GCA_014523625.1 Nitrososphaerales archaeon TH5896 | reverse complement strand
TTCATCTATAAAGCAGATAGCATTGTTCGCTAATGTTGCTGAACCAGCTCGTAAGAAGGCACTATTGCCACTTCCGCCGCCTTCCTTCTCTGCAATCGCTACAATTCCTTTACCAGTGGAATGCTGACCTGACACTATCTGGCTTCCTAATATTAGCTTGGTAGCATCTTCTGCCAGAGTTGTTTTGGCTGTTCCTTTATCCCCGATTAGTAGTGCGTTTATCCAATATCGAATATTTGGATTATTTTTCTGGATAGGTGCTCCTCCAACTGCAAGTAGTAATAGACCTAATTTTACATCATCATGTCCGTATATTTGGGGTGACATCATAGAAGTAAGTCTTTCTAGTAGTTTTGGGTGAGATGCAAATCTATTAAATGCATTACACTGGACGAGCCTGTTATAATCTTCCGTATCAATTTCACGTTGGCGCTTGGTGTATTTTATTCGGTCAACATAGAGTATAGGGTATGCCTTTCCATTATCAGGACGACCACCGCCACCAGTACCAAAGCGGGATGATGACGTCCATGAACCTAGTACATACAAGTCTCCAATAATTTCAACCTCTTCGCCTAGTCCCACGCTCCAAGTATGGTTACCCATTACAAGAACTGTGAGGCGCTCCATATTGAGTGTGTTATTTGCAGTAATGGTTGAAACTTTCGTAATCCTTTCTATCCTCTTGATTTCAATTATTTTTGCATTATCAAAGCGCCTGAAACTCGGCCTCTCATATCTGCTACCATGACAATATGGACAATTCAATAAGGCTAGATATCTTTGTTGCCCAGTCTTTTTGATGGTTCCGTTTGCATCTCTTTCAGCTTTAAATGCGATAGGCATATCATTCAGTGAGAATATTGGTACATCTAATATCTGCCATTCTGGGTTACCATAACTAGTACATTTTCGGTTACTACACTCAAAGCCGACTTCTGTCATTAGTTTAAATAGAGCTCTTACAATTTCTATTATTCCATACACACAATATCGACCAGGATCTTTTCGAAGAGCATTTGAGACAGAAATGGGTGTCAAGTGTTCTTTTTTCTTAATATTATCAAAATCAAGATCTGATATCGCTGATGCGTATGCCTCTTCCCGTTTACGTTGCTCTTCCTCATTTGCTGCTACCTCAGCATCGCCTATTGGCTCTCCCACTGATGGAATAGCGTGTCCTTCTTCTGTTTGTTCCTCAGCTACAGTATCACGTTCATAATACTCAAATGCCTTTGGATAATATGGGCTATTGGCCAGAGCTGCTTTTGTTTTTTCAATTATGTCATTGGGTAAAGGTATTCTTCTAGTTGGCCCCCAACCTCCTCTGGCTTTCTTGTCAAAGTCCTCCATAGTAGCAAAGAATCCTTCTGGTTTCAAATCGAAGATAATAATTCTTGTGATTTCCTGCCCGTCATGTGCCTGAAACTGATATTCTATAGAAATCTTGGTGTTCTCTCTACCCAACTTAGTAACTCCGCACTGCCGCAACTCTTTACTAACTTCAATATCTCTATATTGCATTGCCATTCACCATTCGTAATCCTCTCCTTTTGTTTAGTAGTCTCGTTGCTTCTTGGTAGCAATCTGTGCATTTGTTGTCCCAGTGATCAAGGCACATAATACTGATATGATTCGACGAGAATAGACTTTCTAGGTATGATACTATAGTTGTACGAAAATCTTTATCTGCATGTAACTTATTATTATAAAGTATAGTCAAAGGTCTAAATCTCCCGAGACTATTGAACAGTTGGTATTCTGGCGAAGAGGGGCATCCAAACCATATTCGCCATGAATACCATGATCGCATTTTTGACAATTGCAAACTATACTATGCCCGATCTGTTCATTTTTCCACTTGCCAGGACACTGGGCACAGTTTGGAATACACTCTTCAATTACAAGATCTGGAAAGAAGATTGTTAATTAACCTCCTTTTCAATGAGCCTTAAAATAAAACGACTCCTGGGAATATCCTTTCTTTTTTCATCTATCTTTGTGATTACATCTTCAGTAAGAGAGATGCTTATAGGATGGTGTAATTTTGCCATCGATCTGTTAGTAAAGTTATTAATATTGTTAAAGTTAAACTGAACTAGTTCAGTTTCAATGAATAAATACAAATGGGAGATAGATGAAATGATTGGAAAAGTCATTTCAGGAGCCAAAGATCGAAGAATATCTTCCGGCGAACTCAAAAGATCTATTGAACAATTATTAACAAATGGCAAAGAAATTCCAAGAGCAGCCTTCAGCTTTCATCTAGCACAAATGCAGAGAGCAGATAGCCCTTGTCCCAAATATAGGGTTTGTCCAGTCCTCAAAAAGAAAGACTTGGGAAGAGGCAAGAGGGTCTTTTATTCTCTTGCTGATGAAGCTGAAAGTATATTAGCGATAGGACTCACATTGCGTAAGATTGAGTCATGGAAAGAGATTGCCTATAATCTATTATTCTACTATTTCAAAGATGAGTACGACTTATTCCGTTTACCATCAGATATTATGAAAAAATATGAGTTTAGAAGCGAAGAAGATCTTGAATTATTTCTGGCCAAGATCCATTTGTGTAAACAAGATTTTAGGACTACACCTCAAAGATACAACAAAGAAAACCGACGCATTGACAATATACTCTACGAACCATCTCAGAATATAAGGATCAGTAGAACCCAATACGAAGATACAGGTATTATCGTTTACAGATACCTGCTTCCTGGTATATCACCTAGGGATATTATGGAAGGACGTAAGGTCGACGTAACCAAGAGTAGAGCAGGTTATGTATTTGAACATCTTTTTGACGAAGAGGTATCTGGAAAACAACTTACAATGGACGAAATACATGACTGGCTCAACTTACTAGAAAAAGAGGATCTGATCTTCAAGATAAGGTCTAGGACTCTGACATATTTGGAAGAAGAGCAATATGATGTTAAACCCGAATTAAGGACATTCTTAGAAGAATGTTGGGACAAACTGTTTGGAGGTACCCTTGCTAGAATGATGTATACTTGGAGGGTTTTCAGACCCCCAGGAAAAGAGGAAAAGGAATGGTACAATATGATATGGGGTCGACGGAGGGCTAATTCATTTTTTGTAGGCTATAAAACACGACTTGGAAAACTAAGAAAGAACAAGAAATCACATGACATTACTAAAAAGGAGTTCGATGAGAAGTACATACAGCCGCTAAATGAATCGTTACGGCGAGAATATGATCGAATACGCGAGGATTATAATGATATTATAAAGAGACATCCTTATCCATCTAACATACTTCTGGAGATTGTTTATCCACCATTCATGAGGGTATTAAATCAACAGGACAAAATATGATCATTCTCCTAACTTTTATTCGGACTATACATACCTTTCTCAATCAACATTTCTACTATCTCCCGTTTATGCTCTCTACTATTTATTGAACCTATGATTGATAGAAGTGACTGCATTTGAGATTGCATTTCATTGAACTTATCTTCCATAACTGCCAGTTTGTCTTCTTTTGTCTTTTGTTCTTCCATCAGTTTAGAGTATCCGGTTAGTGTCAGCACAAAACCACAACTCATACAATAATGCTGTTCAGGTTGATTGGCAGAGTTGCAATTAGGACAATACTTAGATCTTAAGGTTGTATCTTCTGATTCGTTTTTTGATATAATGCCATATGCAACTAAGAGGTCCTGATTGGCCTCGTCTCCAAAATAATGGACATACCTCTGTGGCATTCCACTATTAGGTGTCCATCCTGCATATTGACGCAGAGTGTGTTCTTTAAGAATCTTAGACTTTTGAGTCAAACTACTATGTCTTCTTACGTACGGGTTCCAGGGCTTTGTCAATAGGTTTTGCAGTTTATATTTATCCTCATCTGATATATCGTTAGTTTTCAATATGTTTGGAAATACTTTTTTCTTATAATTGGAGTAAATCAGGTCTAATTCTGATCCAGTTAAACGTCTTCCCAAGCTTCTTCCAGTTGCACATATCAAAGGTGATTCTATATTATTTGGCATAGGATGCTCGGTGTTCAGATAGTTTTTTAGATATGGAATCGAGTCAGTTAAAAGTAGGCTTCGGCTACCAGTCTTACCGTTGACCAACACATTAGCGTATACCTTACCATCGGGTGTCTTGTTCCATATAATAGACTTTATTTTCAGATGCAAGATCTCATGTGGACGTGCTGATGTATCCCTTGCGATCATGTGGTATGCCTTATCACGTTTTGAAGGGCAGTAACGGCAGAATAGAAGATCATCTTCTTGTGTCCACATGTCAGTAGGTTTGTAGATAGATTTCTCTTTCCTTCTCAGTCTATTAATATTCTGAACAATCTCTGGTTTTAACCTTTTTCTATGTTCAGTATCTGAATAGTATAACCACCTGAAGAATCTGATAATACGTACTAGGTAAAGATTGTAAGTGCCTATCCACTTGTGTAACGGATCAATTGCTTCTGGTTTTCTAAAGCTGTCTAAGAAGTCTATGATATCCTTTCTTGTCATTTCATCAAAAGGTTTGTTCTTTAAATATCTTGACAGCAGATATGGCATCTTTATTGAATCCCTTCGATAGTTGTCTGATGGGTTTATCTCTGTTCTCATGGAAATTATATAGTTACATACTACCTCTGCATTGCTTGATGATAACCCTTCCCGAAGATTTTTTGACCATGCCTTACCTAGGCCGTTAGTAATATCATCTATTTTATTCTCCAGGTTTACCGGGTCCTCTTTGTCTGCAGAGGATAGAGATTCTTTCCAGTTGCCATTTTTATTTTTGTTCTGGGTACTTTCAAATTCTGATAGCAAGAAAGTACAATATCTACCTGTTTGTCTTATATAACCTAATATTCTATCATGAATTCTAAAAATAGAATTTCATAATCATTAGGTTACTTCATGTCTAAGATTGTGAAAATATGACTTGTACAATCAGTACAAGAGTAAAAGTTATTGTCATATTCCTGTAACAAGGTAGATCATATTGCTTTCCATGCAGCGTTATAATTCTTACGTCATAGTTTCCACACCAACTGTAGAGAGATATTGTTGTTACTGGGTGGTGGATAGGATATAGTTCTATTTCCATTCCCATGCTATAGTAGTTAGATTTCCTCTTCTAAGATCTAATATATCTTTATATGCAGCTACTGTATTGTTCAGAAATGATAACTCTCCACCTTTGGATGACGACGCGTTGAAGATCATTATACCATTATCTAGGACGATGCCACTATCACTTTTTCTACTGATGGATTCGTATGTAGTTTCAATTGTATCACTATCTGTTTTTAGCTCAATAACTCCCTTTTGATAAACGCTCCCATCAACTGGATTGGTAAGATAAATTCCTGTTCCATTATCCTTGTACCTTAAACCATTAACAATTCCATAACCTTCAAATGTAACATCAAAGTTTTTTGGACCCACATTTTTTATGGCCATCAGACTTGTTGTATTATCATATTCAACTAAAAAAGGAGTCCCTAAACTAAACGAATTACTAAATGGGGAGCTGAAGTTTATTTCATTCATACTATTCACACTCGACTGAGGCTCTTCTGCTATTACTAATTGGGGTACTGTATTTGGAATGATGATATTTGATAACGAGAACAACGATATTATTGTAATAAACACTAACATCATTAGAGCTACAGTTGCCACGGTTGCTGCAGTTGCTGCAGTTTTACTAGTCGCACCAACATTTTTTTCATAATTCGTTTCTAAATTTTTCATAAATATCAATATGAAAGATATTTAATATTGCCTTCTCAACACAATCGTTAAATATCAACGTAGGCGTTGAGGATTTAAAGTTGGAATCCCTTTCAGAATTGCTTTTTGTTCTGGCTAGCATAGACAGGCTACAAGTGTTATCCTGTTTGAAAGAAGAAAAGGAGTATAGATTAGGTGATATTGCTCAAAGATTGGATTCTTCAATACAAGAAGCCTCAAAACATGTGGCTAGGCTAAGAGAGCAAAACTTGGTAGAGAAAGATCCATCTAATGGACATTATGCACTTACCACACTTGGTAAGCTTGTTATCAAGCTCCTTCCCTCAATAGAATTTTTATCACAGAACAAGGAATATCTCCTTACACATGACATTTCTTCGCTTCCCGAAGAATTTATTGAAAGAATAGGAGAACTGCAGGAACATCGATACAATGCAAAGGTTGGTTTAGTCTTATCTTTTACACACCAAGTTATTCGTGAAGCAGACAAGTTTGTTTGGTTAATGTCTGATCATTCTCTTATTGATATCTTTGATATAGAAAGAGATAGAAATAGAAGTCTAACATGGCGAATAATACTTCCAACAGGTAGTAAAATTGATTGGCAAAATCTTCGTTCTTATACTAAAAACGTGTACTCGAGAATTGAGATTGGATTTTCGCATGAAATAATAGCTGGAATGGCGTTAAATGAAAAAGTAGTTGGTCTACTACTGCCTGATCTAAGAAGCAGTCTTGATTTTAATAGTGGTTTTATAAGTAGTAGCCTTTCTTTTTGTAAGTGGTGTCAGGATCTCTATAGTTATGTTTGGAGTGAATCAGAAAAGACGATATTATAGTATTAATAAATAGTTTTTATACTATCCTAATCGATCCATCTATCCATTCATCCACAAAAAATTATTTAATCGCACTGTGTCTCATACGATCATATAAATCACTTTTATAGTGCACATGACCAGATCAATTCCATTTGAGAGTTAGCCACATAATTATCTGGCTCTAAATGGAACATCAATTCTAAAAATAGAATCACCATGATCTATTTCTTGTAAACCTTATAGTTTTGATCTAAATTTCTTTTGTTTAGATTAATCAAAAATGGCATTACAACAAACTATATATACTGATTTTAACGAGGTTCAAGAGACGTGCCATAAAAGTAGGTATTTAGTTTGAGATTATCCATTAAACTATCCAAATCGTCTATTATTTATTTTCTACTAATTTTTGTGCCAATTGCTATTGTATTAGAATATATTCATGCTGAACAATTAATTTTGTTTATAGTTGCTGCCGTTGGACTAATACCTCTTGCAAAGCTGATTGGAGATTCTACTGAACATCTTGCATCTCATTATGGTGCAACACTAGGATCTTTGCTTAATGTTACATTTGGAAACGCTGCTGAAATCATTATTGCTATTGTAGCTATTAATGCTGGATTATTAGAACTTGTTAAAGCATCCATTACAGGGGCGATCCTTGGAAATATCCTTCTGATCTTTGGTTTAAGCATCATGACGAGCGGATTCAAGTTTAAGGAACAGTTTTTCAACAAGGAGAATGTCAGTATGCAGGCATCCATGCTATTTCTGGCCGTTATAGGATTGACAGTACCTACTATTCTAGCAACTACAGTCCTAGAGCCAATTAATAACACAAATCAAATAAAAATTCAATTTCTAAGTGATGCCCTAGCTTTTTTGTTACTAGTCGTATATATAGCAAGTATAGTCTTCACCTTTTTTACACATAAGCACCTCTTCATCTTCAAACCACGTGAAGACGAATTAATAATAAATGGGGAAAAAAATGGTAACAAAAGAGAGGAGAAAGAGCAATCATCATCACACCATCCTGAAACCATCACCCAATGGAGCAAGAAAAAATCGTTCCTTTTGCTTGGATTGAGTATGGCTGGAGTGATAGTAATAAGTGAGATTCTTGTGGGATCAATAGAAGTTGTAACGGCTGAATTTGGATTTGGAGAATTGTTTGTAGGCGCTATAATTATTGGGATAGTAGGAAATGCAGCTGAGCATAGCAGCGCTATTCTTCTTGCAAGGAAAGGAAAAATGGATCTGTCAATTGGTATTGCTGCAGGTTCTGGGACGCAGATCGCTTTGTTTGTTGTCCCCATTCTTGTAATTGCAGGAATATTGTTAAACAGACCGTTTAATTTAGTATTTACAGTATTCGAGGTAGCAAGCATACTTTTGGCTGCTATAATATTGAATTTAATTGCTCATGATGGAAAAAGTAATTGGTTTGAGGGAGTGATGTTAATTGCAGTTTATATCATAATTGCTATCGGATTCTTTTTTATTCCTTAAATCGGTCTTACAGATGCCAAATTATACTGAATCATCATCCCAGATATTACAGGCATCTCATGAACAAGATATAGGAAGCAATCGTGAAATTTAC
>JAATVP010000135.1 GCA_014523625.1 Nitrososphaerales archaeon TH5896 | reverse complement strand
TTAAACATGCTCTTTAGCAGATATGAGAGTCAAAAACGTTTAGAGGAAGCTGTCAGAGTAAGGAGAATCATAGACAAAGTGGAATCCAACGCAGAAGGTTATGAGAATGGAATGAGACAGGATACATAATACATGACCATAATAATCCATTAGGTACACGTGATAATCAGATAATTAGATAATTAAAAGAAACACAAATCATTCCAAAAATAAACATCATTATCATAGTGTGGGAAAAATAATTAACAATCACAAATGTTGGGCATTCGATTATTCACCTTATTTGAGCCCCCTTTTAATTAAAAATTAGATACTTCTCCTCTCGCTGGTGAGCAAGGAAATCTATTTGTGTAGTAGAATTAACCCTTCAGTGTCGTTTGGATAACAAATAAAACTGCCTTCCTTGGGAGTTTTGATTCCTACGATGGCTTCCTTGCAATTAGGACAAATCTGATAATAAACATACACTTGCTTGTTTTCTTTATTCAGACCTACGGGGAAGTTCCACATTTGAGGGTGGAAACTGGTTTTGCAATTGGGGCATTCCATACGAGATAATTGACATTCTAACTCAAAACCCTATCGGAGACTAAAAAACAAATACGACCATAAAAGATAGGACCCTACGGGGGCTGTATTTGTAACGAGTCTATCATCTGTCGCACCAAGGGCAGGTGATCATCGAATTTTGATTTCTCTGCATTAAATATTATTTGGTATATTTTGTTATCGAGCGCCGTCCAAACCATCATACCGTTAGAGCTAATTGGTACATTCACGCTTTCAGGTGGTGAAAATAATATTGTGTGTGCAGTATTTCCAGCCAATTGAGATACATTATATTCATTAAATCTAACACCCTGTTGTTCCAGTGAAGCAAGGGCAAACTCAGTATAATCATTTAAGGACACATTTCCCGAATATGTCCTCACGGATAAGGTAACCTCGCTAGGCAAGTTATCGGTAAAATTCTGAAATGGTGAATAAAATGCCACAACGTCAGTGTAGGACTGAAGTGGATTGACTGATTGAGTCCAGTCTGATGGGTACAGCATATTAATTCCGTATGTCGGATTCTCATAAGTTGTGAAATCATCAGTAGTTGCTTGAGCCAACGCTGGTACGGTCATTTCCTGTAGCCCAAATTGAAAAATAACAATAGCCGCAATGAGGGATGAAATTAGAGCTGTCTGTGTATTAGCACAGAATATACTAAAGATATGTCTGCTCATTCCACCTTTTTAATTATATTACTATATTTTACGCTTTCCATACATGTGATGATCTTTGATATTAGTAATTGTAACTTTGGTCATAACCCGTGAAGGCCTTCCATGTTTCTTAGAAGGCTGTATATGTTGGATATTGAAATAAGTGCAGTAAGCATAACGAAATTTGGTGTAGTAGATTAAACTTATGGATAGAGCTTGCATTTTCTTCCATATAGTATTAGTACGAGTACTTCTTCTGAACGAGTTAACCAAAGAAATGAAATTCAACAGTGATTAGTTGTGGGGAGAAAATGAACTTTGATTGATGAGAAAAAAGAACAAATGGAATATAAGACTACAGTTGATAAATCACTAGGACTTTGGCACAAGAGTACTAAAGCTATCGAGACAACCAACACAGACGCAAAGACAGGGATTGACAAAATGTTAACTGAAGGCGAACAAATACTAATTAATGCAGACCAGAGCAGAATGATGCCTGGCGGTAGCATAGCCACACCAAACTCTATCTATGTGACAAACAAACGTATTATCTTTAGGAATCCAAGAATGTGGGGTCTTAAGGTAGATCTGATGGACTACGCATATACAGATCTTGCAAACGTGGAGCTTCATAAAGGCATTTTTACGACCGAAATAGAACTAACTCCCAGATTCAATTCGGAAAAAGTGAAGCTGCCAGCGGTTTCAAAGGAAGCTGCAGAAGAGTTGTTCGGTGCCATAAGAAAAGGCATGCACGGTGATTTCGGACTGGATGAAGTTACAGGCGATTTAGTAGTACAACAACAGAAACCCGATGATCCCATTTCAAAACTAGAAAGACTCTCAGTTTTGAAAGAGAAAGGCATGATTTCAGATAAAGAGTTCGAGGCAGTAAAGACGAGACTTCTGAGTGAAATATGAACCCAAAAGCGCTGATGTATTAGCAGTATTTGGATTCAGTCGTTCTGAAAATGTATGTCTTCAAAAAATGATAGTCGGCTCAATGATCTAAAGTTATTGCAGCAAGTAGCTAAACTAGTATAACGGAATCAGTGAATAAAAGTATAGGAAGCCGATCAAGCTTTGATTATACGTTATGACTGCTTAATTAGCTTCCGAAAGTTTTCTTTATTCTTTCCAACTTCTTCATTCCATGTTTCTTCTGTGTATCCGTGTACTTCTATTCCATGCTTCTTTGCATTGGCAAGAAGTTCTTCTTCTGTTTCGCCGTACATCGTATGAGTACATACGGGGTCACCAGCATCTTTACAGTTCAGACTTAATGTCATTTGGTTATTAACCGATTAAGTCTTGGACGCTTTTATCTATTAAGCAACTTTGTTAGTTAAAACAAGGCTTTAAAGTGTTTTAGATTCTACCAGAAACCATGTATTGAGTATGCGGCGCTTGACAACTGTCTGTCTTTACAATAGGTTTTACGCATTTCTCCCAGCTCCAACCTGGTTCCAATACAGCTCGGCCAATCGTTACATCACCGAGATTTGCAAGCTCGATCTTACCATTCTCAAATTTTCGTACTTTATCAGGTGATGTATTTAGAATCTTCTTTTGCATTTTTGCCATTGAATCGAATGTATTAGAATTCAATTATAAGAATTGTCCCATAAGCTCATCAGCTTTAGAACCATAGGTCAATTTTAGATCATGATTATTAAGTCCATTTGAGTATATTAATAAGATATTGTCTATTAAAAGAAAAATCGCTATCGCAATTGCCTCCGCCTTAGCAGCTTACCTTGCCAGCAGGTACATTGTAAAGAAAGGCAGGGAGAAGAAGAGTTGTAATCGAGAATGAGCCCATAATTAAGATGATACCAGTGAAGATATTAGAACGAAGTATTAAGCGTACTCCCTTGAATGTATATTATTATTAGTCATTCCTTCATTGTATATCTATGGAGAAATATAATAATATAAATAGTTGTGATAGTCGTGTTCATGCATATAAAAATGGTAAGGCTATGTAGCAATATAAGGAAGAAGCCGGAGTTTACTAATAATGGAGGCGTAGCTAAAAAATTGCACAATTATGCATGAAAGTCAGTCTGTACGGATCTTATTATAGTCTCCGTCATCTAAAAAAATGCTGAATCTTAGTAACGACATTTACAAAAAAATATATGTTTAAATACATTAGCAATGAGCGAATTATAGAATGCCAAAGTTTCTGGATGTACATCCCATGAAAGGCTTCGATGAAGAAACTTTAAGAAAATGGACCTTGCCTGCTCCTGTGGATGAATTTGGTGTCAAACCTGAGAATATGTTTTACAATAAAGAAGAGGACAGATTCTTTTGTCTTCTTGATGCTCCCAATAAGGAAGCAATTGAAAAACATCATGCGAGATTTGGATTAAAGTGTGAATGGATTACAGAAGTAGTAACGACAGCATAGGATAAGTGCCAGACTACAAGAGACTATAAGGTAATAGAACATTTACATTTACTAATAATGGAGAATATACTTACTGAATGGTATCCTTTCTGGTATGCGTCTAAGATCCCTATCCGATATTGTATAAATCCTCTACCTTGGAGCATCATCAGATACAATTTCTTCAGGTAGGAAACGTCGTATTTTCTTGGTGTTAATATGGTAATCATTCATGCTAAAGAATCGTAGAATGCCAGAGAGGTGTGTTTGAATAGTCACATAGCTAAGATGTTGCACTTCATTGAGGTAGGTTATGTGGTCAATAATTTTAGATTCAATCACATTTTGCTTTGTGTCAAGCAACACACGAAGATTGTCATTCTTTACAGTTGTTTTGATAAAATGATTGAATGATAGATGATATGCTCGCTCTGTAGAAGGCGATGTTAATCCATCAGTTGTAAGATAGATTCTTTCTTGTTGTTGGTCTTGCCCTCCCTGCAATAGCCCCAATGTTTACTTAACCATAGACTAACTACAATATATCTGCAGGTATTCCTGCACATATTTCTATATACATGTAGGATATCCTGCAGCATATATTTTTCTCGTTACATAATGCAATATATCCCAAGCAATACTTTGTCCATCTGGAGTCTCGAATGTTCCACTTATTACCTTATAGCCGTGCCAGTCCCGCCATTCCATTACTGTTGTTGGGCTGCCACTCCAAATTATCCAATGTATACATCACTATTATCTATTACAGAACCCTATCACCATTATCCCAGTATAAATAGCGTGTTAAGCCGCACATTTACTATCATTTATAATGCATGAAGAAACAACCGAGATTCGAAGATTAATTAGATATACTCAATATACTGAAACATTAACCTCCGTCCTGAAGCAAAGGTAGTTATCATGCATAATATAACATCTACCTCAAATGGTATATCATCCACTAGGGAAGACATACTTCGGGAAATCTCAATCTTATGTTGATGCGTAATAAAATCTTAGAATAGCAAATCTGAACAATGTGCACGTCCAGTAAATTCTCCATGTGAGCCATCAATAATTCTAAAGTTTATTCTTTGGTTGGTCCCACAGTTTCCAGATATTGTTACTTCCTTAGGTACCTTGCCACCACACAAAGTATCGATAGATTCTCGGCCTTTCAATTCGTACTTTGTTTTATCTAAAGTACCCTCTGTTATTGTACCTTTCTTCTCACCAAATTCAGTACCAATTATATGCCATTGTCCTTTCAATGTGCCTCCCTCTTTACTAGCGCTAAGATGTATACCGAGAGTAGGTGGATTTGTTGCCGTGCCTGTACTTATGCACTGGTAATTCTTGCCGGAGCTAGAAATAAGTATGCTGTTTGCTGGGCCACCCTTAGCAGTAGTAGTAGTATTTGCAGATTCAGTCTGTGCTAATGTACCGTTTAATAGAGTTGGGGCTGCTGCCAATGCTGCAACGTATATAGCTATTGCTAGGATTTTTGGCCCTGTTCCTTTAGAAATATTCATAATCGTGCTAGAAGCGACTGATATATTTAAGTACTATCTAATCCGGTTGAGCTCTATCAGGTTCCATAGATTTGCCTATAACCCAGAGGCGATCACAGAAGCTGACAAAGTCAAGTATGTTAGTAAATATTCTGCACCAGGAGGAATGCGTGCTGGTTTTGTGTACTATAGAGCATTCCCAACTACTCTAGAACAGAATAGAGAACATGCTAATGTCAAGCTTCCGATGCCTGTGTTAGCTCTTGGCGGAGAGTATAGTTTTAGTACTTCTGCACTAACTTCAATGAAGTCTCTTGGGAAGCTATGACAGATTTTTGAATCTTAAATAGTTTCTTCATTCTGTCAATCAGGGTAATGGCTAACTCTATCCTATGTCCTGTAACTATGCACACCTGGCTATTTTCAATATTGAAATTGTGGACATTGAAGCATAACCAGGCCATGTATCTTAGCATGAACTCTGTTACTCCAAGGCCTGTTGCTTTCTTTATCCATAGATATTTGTTACTTTGAAGAGTATTATAGAGTAGTTACTCGTAGTCGAATAATTGGTATGTTATACCATTCCTTTGTGGCAGGCCTATGGCATGATTAAAGTCTTGTTACTTCTGGTCACTAAGTGACCATTCAGAATAGAATGATAAACCTTTCAGTAGTTCAAACTGTTGTATGCTGCTGCTACCGTAGCCTAACTGCTGTTCGTATTTATCGAGGATCTTAGAAAGGTTCTGTAGGGTCATTAATATTATCTATCATTACTTTGCCATTTTGAGAGTTAAACCTATCCCGACTCCCTGTACCCTAATTAGAGAGAAATATGGCCTTGGGGTGCCGTTAGTTATTTGAGGTAAACGAACGAGTATATCCCAAGGCTGGGCCCTATAAACAGGGTCCCGACAAATACGATCGGGTTACATCCTAATAAAATAGAATGATGACAATGAATACCTTGAGTACATCTGATCATTGTCATAAATAAGATTCTATTCAACGTTATCTTATAGTGGTAGATAATACAAAAGACTTTTCTATGCTTGTTTTTGAATAATCAATAACGGAGTTACATCATCATAAAGCGTGATGATAAATAATAGGCCTACGAGAGATCCCGACTACTTGATTATTATTGAGTTAAGAGGTTTTATCTCAAGCATGCGTAGATGAAAGGCATACTGAATCAGGATCTAGTGAATGTCAATGTCGTTGTCACGCGCCAGTAACATAATGTGATGATTCGATAAAGTGAGTCAATTTAATCATTGGGCAAAGGATAGAAGCGAAGAAGGGAGATGTTACCCTGGATAAAGAAGAAGCAACTTTATACGAGGATTTGTTCGATGCTTTAGGATGTCTCTGCGGGTCTGGCATTGGTTTGTATCCTGTATACTTCTATCTATTTGTCATTTCAATGGTTCTTTGATTATCTCTACCCATTGAGACCGCCACTCAGGTGGTTCGAAGGGGTCACCATAGTAATGCGACCTTACCATCCCTGAACTCCATAATGGTTATCACATTGACAGGACGTCCATCATAAGTAATAATTAATTCAGTTATCCAAAGGTTGCCTTCTCCCCGTATTCGTAGGATTTTAAAGGTAACTTTAGCGGGATAATGTGCCCTGAGTTAGTACAGGTTACGTTCGCCAGAGATACGTTCGCCCGATTGTGGAAATTCAACGATGAGGTCATCATGATAGATTTCGTGCGCTCCGTCTAAGTCTAGAGCTACAGTGGCCTCCCAGTGACGTTCAAGTTTGGCACGTATATCGTGGTTATTCAATATCTCCCTTGATTTTATCAGAGGCCTCAATTATTATTAGTATTGTTTACGGCTTCGGACATAGACTTATCATTGCTAATTGCGATAGAGAATGGTGAACGCATGCTTGATAAGGAAGCCACTTCACATGCTTACCTCTTTGATGCTTTTAGCCTGCTTCAAAATGCAGTGCTTTAAAATGCACTGCTATACTTTTGATCCCTTGTATTGTTATAAAGACTAGAGTATATTGTAATCATTGAATAAAGTAAATGAGAAAAATAATTGCTAGTATTTTTTTGTCCCTTGATGGCTCCTTTGAAGGTCCAAATAAAGAATCAGATTGGCATGTCTGGGATGATGAAATGGATTGGGACGTGTTGCTTATCAAGTTTTTGCAGATTACTGGCCATCCTCAACTGAGAACATGGCTCGTAAGTTGAATGCTCTACTCAAAATCGTTTTTTCTAAGACTCTAGAAAAGGCTGATTAGTGAAAATATTAGGGAGGAGATCTTGAATATTAAACAACAGCCAGGTAAAGATCTGGTGCTATTTGGTGGAGCTGATATTGCATCAAATCTTCTACAATTAGGTTTAATTGATGAGTATCGAATAATACTCACTCCTGTTGTCTTGAGCAACGGCAGACCATTCTTTAAAACCATAAAAGATAAACTCGGTCTGAGCCTGTTGAAAACAAGGACATTTAGTTGCGGAAATGTCATACTTTACTACCAGCCAATAGTGAAATAACTCACAAATACTAAACACATTTTTGATTAATAACGTCCTTAAGGCTTCAGTAGGTAAGGCTTCATTCTCTTGGTAAATTTTCTATGATGTTCAAGCCTTCTGTCTGCTTCTACAAGTGTTCTAGCAATCGACGGGCGCTATCCTTTTTTGCGCTTTAACGTAGTCAACATATTTGAATGACATAGTTGTGACAGGAGATCTTAAATATTTTTGAGATATCAACCTAGAATAATCTATAAGACAAATAGTCTTCTTTCAAATTGCAGCTAGATTATCTTCAAGAATTATTATGCATTGTTTGCACAGATGTTCTGCCAAGATACATTTTCTCAGTTCAGAAGTGATTCGAATATGAAATGCTCAAATTCAGAATCACTCATTTTTGTCCTTGCTTCAAACAGTTTCTTCGCATCCGCGCCTACAAGATACCTTTACTCAGGATTGTTAGGATTAACTATCTTGAGAACTGTATCAGCTACTAACCTAGGTGATGAACCCTTTTTAATTAATGCTTTAGATTTCTCCATGATACTTTTCGTCATTTCTGCAAAAGGCGATGTAGAACTTGCTTCCTGAATGCTTTGAGGAATAAACATACTATAAGTTGCCACATCTGTATTTATTGCTCCAGGTTCTATGATAGAAACTCTAGTCCTAAATGGAGAAAGCTCGAACCTCAAAGATTGAGTTAGGCCTTCCAATGCAACCTTTGTTGCAGCATACGCAGAATTACATGGGGCACCGAAAAAGCCATTTGCCGAACCAATATTTATAATAGTACCACACCCAACCTACTGAAAATAGGAATTAACTAGAGTCATTCTCTTTAGCCTTTTTCATTTCTTATCAAGGTCGATCACCGCTAGTCTTATACGGCTAATCCTCTTCAGTGTTGTAGTCGCCTCTGATTTATTGTCTCCATCTATTTCGATTTCTGTTTGTGTTTCTTCCTCTGCTTTATTCAGTAAGTTTAGGAGGAACTTCAAATCTGCTTTTGACAATCGTTCAGAAGAATGTTTAGTCATTTCTTATCTGTCTACCCACCTGTCGACTTGCCTGCATTTTCGATTCTGTCCTGGTTCTTGTAGTAGCAGTCGATAACTTTGTATGGATTGATTTCCGTCGCATAGCCACATTCATTACTATAGATGTCAAGACCTTCAAGAGTCTGGATACTGTTTAGTATTTGGTTTGCTTGATCGTTAGCCTTAGAACTCATCGTCCATAAGTCTATCAAACTCTTCTGAAGTCATGTTTTCCACCTCGACCTCATAGATCGAGTTAACTGCTATGGTGGATGCATACGTGTATGCATTTTCTGGGTATGTCGCTAGCCCTATACCTAGACATAGACCTAGCGCAATAAGAAGTGGACCCGTATGGTGTTGCCAGTCGGTCATTTCTTACTTTTTAAGTAGACGCTCTATGGTTTAAGTTATACTATAGGTAAAGGGATTCGTTGATTTGCTGCTGTGCCTGTTCTGCTCTTCGGTCACATTACGCAGGATCCATTCCTGCTTTTGTTAATGCATTACGACACTCTACTAGTGTTTGTTTTATCTCTCTTTGTGACTCTTCTGCTTCCATCATTGCCCGCTCGATTTCTGCTGATTTATCGAAATAGTCGGCGACTAAATAACCTATTATAACTACAGAGATTAATATAATGACAATACCAATAATTGCCTTAATCATTTCGTGTAGTTCAACTAGTCAGTTTGTTAGGGATGTCGTAGAGTTCAGCATACTTTCCATTCATCTCTCTACATTAATCCATTCCATCAGCTTCCATGGACAGGAGTAGAATAATAGCAGAGCAATTTAGCCATTACTTGATTGATTCAACTTTTTTTGCTTCTGTTAATGCTTCAGGGTCTGCATTAGGGTCAAACCCACATTCTCTCTGTGATAGAGTTACCTGCTGCTGTTTCTGGTAATATTTCAGTATCAGGTGGTAACATTTCATTTAGCATCGCTAACTCTTCACATAAGATTTGATTTTGTTTCGCCTCTGATTGATTAGCAATAGGAGAGGAATAAACCACTTGTAACTGCAGCCCTAGTAACATGAAGACCAAGGCCATTAAGTACAATGTAATAGTCATCTTCCCTCTCCTTCTGCGGTTGTGGTGGTGTCTGTCTCATTTATAATCCTCCCTTGACACTCTGCGATTTCTTCCCTTTCTTCCATTTCACTACTTATGGGATGACCTAAGGATAGACCGTATAGCACATTTTTGATTTGTTATCACTAACGAGGAAAGAATTCCCGTTAACCAACTGAATGTCTAGTCACGTATGTTATCATCTACCACTTTATCTAATTGGTTCTTTGTATTTTTTGCAGATTCAATTATCTTATTCTTTGCCGGGATATCTGGAAATTGTTCTAATATTCTCACTATCTCATCATAGTTGTTACTCGTCTTTTTTTTAATATTGTCTTTTACTTTCTTGCCAAATGACATATATAATAATAACAGAGACAGTTCTACCTCAAAAAACTATTGGGAACTAACGTATCAAAACCACTAAACTTAGATACTTTCCAAAAGATAAGATCTCGTCTTCTGATACAGTCTATTGCCAAAAACCTTCTCCATAATGAACAAAGTGTCTAGCGCGCGAATTTTTTATAAACTAAAACCTGATTCATGTTATGCGATATTGTTCTATATAAATCCGATAGATTTGAGATCGGTAAATCAAATATTGATAGTTTACTGGTACGATTTATCGAATAAATGAGATCACCGTTATCATCATCCAAGTGGATCTCAGGCTCATTTCTCGTATTGCTGGGATCTATTGCAATCGTGTCTGGTATAGATGTACAAGGATCTATAGAATGCGATCGCCAGGCCTTTTCATCAGTAGATTGTCCTCCATCGTCGTCTGGAGAAGATGAAACCAACAATAATGATGATGATGACGACAGTGGGAATATTGAGGAACAAATTCCTTCAGTACTACCATTTCCATAATTCGACGCGCGCGCAAAAGTCAAATTATCGTCAAGTCTATAGTTTTCCGCGCAAAGAATCAAACAATTGGTTTAGTTGACTTAATGAGATTTAACTAACAATTCTTCCATCCTGTTGTACATCTGTAATACCTGCATTCCTTTTGGAGTTGTTTTGAACGCCCTTTCTCCCTCAATATACTCGATAAGGTCGGCCTGTAGTAGTTGCAGCAATTACTCTGTTAGGAGGTTGTACGATAAATATGTCTTGTATTGAATTTCTGTTCTTCTTACCTTACTTCCGTTGGTTACCTCAAGGATAGATGATATTATTTCAGACCTGGATCTATGCCTAAGTTGTCTCGGCATCTTTTATTCTGTTTTATTAGTGAAGACGTCTATACTTATTTATGACTAATATAGTTACAAGAAGAATCTTGTAGAAATAATCTCTAACCTCGACTATTTTGTAAAGGTCTAATAGTTCGTCATCACCAAACTAGGATCATCCACGATGTCTTTGGCCTCTCGAGTCAAGTCCTCTACAATAATTAGTTCGTCATTTAACTCCCGGATCAATCTTAGAATCATTTTGAATTAAAGGCGTAAGGGACTCCATAAAATACTATCTTATATTTCTCAGGTGAAAGTATTGCAGATGAAAAAATAGATATTGCAGATGAAGCAATCGGATCTGTATGGATAAATCTTTGGAAGCAACATAATTCGAACTTATAAAGCCCCTTTCTAAACCTCTGAGGTGAGCTTTTCTCAGCTTTTATAAGTATCTGCAACAATTAATTTGTAAATTGACTTCTGAACCTTCCGAATATGAACCAGGAGACTTTAAAGCAAGTTATAAATTATGTACACCATACACTTTGCAATCGTGATAAGAGAGACAGAAAAGCAGATAGAATCACAAAATGGCAATCCTTAGATGATATATTATTGAAAGACACCCAAAAAACTTCAAAGTAAGGCTAACCAAGAAAGGTAGGGAGCATTGTGGTCAACGGATGAGGGAAGAATAACAGTTACTAATTCAAGAGTAACGAAGTCCTGAGTGTGAAAGTTTCAAAACCTATAATTATAGAATGTATATTGAAGAGAAACCACATTACGTACGGTGAAGCGTCAGGGTCTCGAAGTCTATTTTCTTATAGTATCAAGATCATAGGTTATTTCCATGAACATAAAGGAAATTAAAAATTTAACCCATGCAGAATTCGAAGAACTTCGTAACATATACGTTTCAACCTTTCCATTAGAAAATGCCAAACAGCTTGATACATATATCAATCATATCCATGATATGCTCAAAAATGATAATAGATATCATCTATATGCTGCACTAGAAAAGAGATCTATCATAGGTATCTCTTTGTTATATGTTTTCGAAAATTTAAAAATGGCGTTACTTGACTATATGGCAGTTACTCCAAATTTTCAGCGGCGTGGTATAGGCAGAAAGCTATTTGAATTCACAAGTAGTGAGTTTAATCGCTGTATTCCAGATAACATAGGAATATTGTTAGAAGTACCGAAAGAAAACGTATCTGATCCAAATGTGTGGCTAAAGAGGAAGAAAAGAATTCAGTTCTACTCTAATCTTGGAGTGAAAGTATTGAAAGGTGTTAATTATTTACTTCCATTACAGGTAGACGGAGATGTAGAAGAGATGTATCTGATGATCAAACTTTCAAAGAATGTAACTTCGATATCAAGAAATAGTATAGCAGATTTCATTAATTCTGTATATACAGATGTTTATGAATATAGAAAGACTGATTTGCTTCGGAGGACTATCACTAACTTGCCCGATGTCATTGACATTAAGGGACTGAAAGTTCGGGATCTATAAAAAAACATTAAAGATCCTTCGGAAGATGAAGTTACTCAAAATACAGTATTATCAGGTGGATACGATGCAACCGTATACTATATCAAGGTAGTGTTATTCTACAACGATATTCTTCCCACACTGGCTTTCAATCGCTTGACGCGGACCAAGGAGGAAATCGAGCAGATCAGTCGCAAACCAAGCAACAGATGACGAGTTGTACCTTTATTGATCTTGAAAATTGCGCTACTCAGATTCATTCTCTCTTAGCCCATTATCCATTTCATTACACGTGCTTTTCTCATTTGTAATTTTGGAATTAGAGCATACTTGAAATGTAACATTATTATACACAAAATTAACCTGAGACAAGTTCCTAGTATCAAAAATTTTATGATTGCCTGCTACTGAAGACAGACCATCATTTACGCCGGGCACCTGTGGCAAATGATATAATGGTTCAGTTTCATATTGCATCCCGTTAATGCAATTGCTTGTAATGGCATCTATTATCCTATTGTATGACTGCTCTGCTTCGTGTAAGAGAAATTTCTCATCATCACTGTCTTCATACTGGCTTGTTCTTTGACTACTTAACTATAGACTAACTACAATATATCTGCAGGTATTCCTGCACATATTTCTATATACATGTAGGATATCCTGCAGCATATATTTTTCTCGTTACATGATGCGATATATCGCAAGCGATTTCACGCTCAGGATTTTGATACTCGCTAACTAGTAACAAACTAGACAAAGAAAGAAAAAAAAGGATTGGATGAGGTCTGGCCTATCTATCTTCCTCTGCCAATCTCTAGTATTTCTTGAATATCTCTCTCGCTTAGAGCGTCACGGAGCCATAACTTTGATAGCATCGTTTCAATGATTTTTCTTAGGTTGTAGTCTGCTGGAATGCTTACGTTTTGTGCTTTGCTCATGTCTACCTGTATCTCAACCCATAAGTTGTTGGCGTTGCTTTAAGTATATTTCAATAGAGCGTAGGTATTGTCTTTCGATACATCTTTAAGGTGAGGCTGCTAGTTGGTTGCTAACTTAGTATTGCTTGCGAAAGAAGGAACGGAACGATTCTCATGTCAAGGGTAATTGTTAAGACCATTGTCAAAGTATCGGTAATATTATTGCTTAGTTGGTTAGATGGTTCGTTTCAAAGACTTGAACATCGAAACTCATATATATTCTATATCTATAGTATAGATATGAACTACTTAGTATAGATATGGATTAGTATTTAAAAGTTATTAGTATAGATATTTACAGTAGCCTACATTTATAAAGCCCGTCAGGTGTCTATACCTTTACTATGGAGGAAAGGATAAATAAAACACGCCGTAAGGCACGGCAAAAAGCAAGGTCAGAAACTTACGCACAAAATTTGACGGGAGCAGCAAAACGATTTGTTCCAAAGATGTATGCGGAATTAAGGAAGCAGAGGTATGGTTCATACCTCTGCTTCCAGATTGAGAAAGACTGTGCGTCAATGTGGGAGGTAAAAACAACTGAAGGTGGGTTACAATGACCAGAGATTTAACTCACTCTGAAACATCTACAAAGATGAAGAAGCCCAAAGTCTGTCCGGATTGTAACTCGGAAAATATCTATCATACAGAGGGAAACGACAAGACAGATTACGAACTACGTATTATTGGATATTGTATCTCATGTAGTGCCACTTGGACAGAAGTTTACAACTTCAGTTACTGGAAGGAATGAAGAATGAAACTGAAACTCTTTGGCTTTGATGTATTTGTATCGGTAAAAAAAGGAATCCCGAAGCGAATGCATGAGGAAGTATCAGAACGAGATTGTAACACTTGTCAAGTGTGCTTTACGCCACAGCATAAGTTGAAATCCCCTAAACGGAGGAGTATGTTCGCCGCCCACTATGACGATGATGACTATGACGCTTTGTTCGTACATCATATCGTCAAATGGCCAATTGGTCTAACCGAGTTAGTAAATCTAATACTACTTTGCAGACGCTGCCATAGAGATGTCCACCAGATTATAAACCCCTACTATGAAATAGAATATCTTCGGGAGCATTGGCGTGGAATTGGAATGAAAGCGATAGACGAATGCCGTCGTAGAAAATCAGAGTTGAGAGACCGGGGATTACTATCTGAAGATTCTTATCCAAGCAGTTTTAATTAAATAGTCAAAGACTTTGTATGCTGTAATGTTAGTTAGTTATTCAATCAGACAAGTCAGACTAATGCCAGAACATTAGGCTTAATCTGAATGCATCAAAGAGGTCGTCATGGCTAGTCGCTTCCTTGTCTAATGAGCCCTCCCCATTTTCTACTGCAGTCCATTCCCTTATACTGCCAGTGGAGCCTTGCTGTCACGATTACGGATTGCCTGACTCACATACACTTCCAATAAGTTTCTCCCTTATTCACACCTACTCCCAATTCCCAAACCTGTCCCTCGGGACAGCAGATCTCGTGCGATCGTACGAGACGATCCGGATCGTCAAAAAGTCTACACTGAATGCTGGCTGACTGACCACTCA
>JAATVP010000010.1 GCA_014523625.1 Nitrososphaerales archaeon TH5896 | reverse complement strand
TGCCATGATTTATGGGGTAGATTATAAAATCAGAAATCCAGATAACAAACTTTGGTTATATAGACCTGCTTTCACGCTCCTCACAACCTTTGTTTATACCTGGCTGATGCCTGTGGCTATGATAAATATTCGAAGTAAGTCGTGGAGATGAGTTATAGTATAGTTCCTATAGTTTGTCGAATTTATCAAATAGATCCAATTGTTGAATAAATCTTCTCTCAGCGTTTTCCAGTAGTTATTCAATAATATTCCTGATCATCGTATGTTTCAAACAAAGATACTCAAATCGATTTGTTTACATTTTCAAGGTACGATTGAGGTGGGGCTGTAGTTCCTATGAATTGACTTCGTAAAATCTAACAAGCAAGAATTTTAAATGTTCTATGCCCACTTTGCAGATTGAAATATTAAAACATAGACCCACCATTAGGTTAAACAGCCTGTCTCGGTAGAGAATATCTCACTAAATTATCTAACTCACCTTGTCTCAGCTTAAAGATTTCATAAGGGATATAGGGCAGGGCAATCCGCCAGTTGGTGTTTCTGGTGGAGAATAGCTTTTTATTTTGAGCATCTCTACTCTTGCCAAATTCCTCAGGCAAGGCAACCGCGTTCAAATTAAGAAATGTCGACAATTAAACATTACAAAGTCTAATAGGATGACCTGATAAAGGAATGTTAATTCCAAAACTACCTCTGTGTTACTCCTTCTATGAAGCCTATGAAGAACACCTTCAACTTGGTTAGTATTGTCTACTCTAGAATTATTCAATACCTTTTTCTATTAGTCCAGAACGGCGATCTGTAAATAATTCGTGTGCATATCCATCCCCACAGATATGTTCCTTATGCAAGCGTTACCGTCTGCGTTAGCCTCATAAAAATTTGTTCAGATATAGTGAGCTATATTGTCACTTATGACCGTAAGTACAACAACTATCTTCTGAAGGTTTGGCCGTTCTCCAGTTCAATATTTCACGCAATTCAAATGACGAAGAAGGGACATCAATAAATATTTGGATAGGATGCCCTAATAATCAAATAATTCAAATTCATTCCTTATATTAAAATTAAGTGGAGTGAGCTTATTATAGAACATTCACCTATAATTTACATGAGTTTAAAATAAGTATATATGTTCACTATATCAAACTAGACTGAGATGCCTAAACAACTAAGACACAGATCAAGATCAGAGATAATGTCCTCAATCCTTCAAGTCACCAATGGCAACAGAGCCAGAGTGACAGAGATACAATACAAGACATACCTTTCATACAATATTCTTAAGGAATATCTTGTCCACCTGCTTGAAAATGATTTGGTGGAGTATATGGAAGGGGAAAGAACATTCAAAACTACAGCCAAGGGCATGCAGTTTCTACAGGTTTATAATAGAATGGACGAACTATTTGTATCAACGGTTATACCAGATAGGAAATAATATAGTCCAGGTATACCAACACCGTTTTTTTGGAATGTAGGTTCATCAACTGCGTCTGCAGGATGGGCGATTAATATCCGTAAATACAAACAACGTCGAAATTCTTAACCGACCTCAGCTTTGACTTGACCTAATTTCCTCACCTACCGATTTACAAATTCATATAGTTGATCCATGCTGCTATGCCTGGATATTGATCATGTGATAACCTGTTGATCCGTCTGGAAAAGGCTCTCTAACTTCAGAAGTTTGGACCTTCCCGGCATTATCTGTAGCCCTTACAGTCAACTTGTATTCTTTTAACTGAACGTCGGGTAGATTTATTTCTGCCGCCCACATAACCCACGAATAAGGCGACAATGGCTCCTTGATAGATGCTTCTTTCCAAGTAGCCCCATTGTCAATGCTTACCTGAACTTTGGAGATTCCTCTCGTTCCTGCGAAAGCAATGCCTCCTACTGTGGTAATTCTTCCGGGAGGCGAAGAGGAAGATGAAGAATTAGTGACATTCCCTGAACCGGCAAGATTTGAATTCGCAGGCAGGAAACCTCTGAACCTAGTCCTTATTGTGGCGTTGCCAGGTATCACTACCGATGATAAGGTGTTGATTACTGCAATATTACTCCAACCTTTGCGTTGCCAGAACCCTTCATATACATAATCAACAATCTCAATCTCAGTTATCCACTTAGCGTTCATCATTCCATATATGTTAGGAACAATAGCTCTAACAGGAAACCCATGTGCAGGGGTAAGTACCGCTCTATTCATCTCGTATGCCAAAATTGTACTGTCTTCGAGCCCTTTCTCTAAAGGAATCCCTACGTCATATCCATCATAGCACCTAAAAACAATATACTTAGCTCCTTGCCTAATTTGAGCCTGGCTGAGAAGATTCTTTAATGGTATTCCTTTCCATATCGCGTTGCTGATCAGGTCTCCGCCCACCTTATTACTTACGCAACTTAGTGTCGAGAATTGCTCTACTGAAGGCATTGCCTTTAATTCTTCATACGTCAATTCAATTGGATTATCGACTAGCCCTTTTACCCTTAACCTCCACGTCTGTGCATTGATTGTCGGAACGATGGGGCTAATGTCGATCCGATAAAATAGTTCTGTTGGAGTGACTTCATATTGAAGTAGTGGTGAGAGCACAGGATTCTGAAATCCTGCTGGAGCGGAACTAGTCTGGGATGCCGGCAATACTGGCACGACCGGTTGGGCTGCTTGCTGTTGCGCAGAAAATAACAGGCGGTTAGTTCCGAAATAGAGAATCGGTAAGGCAACTACCGATGCGGCAGCTGAGCGAAGGAACATCCTTCGATTTATTCTTAGATCTTTTTGCTCTATGCTTGGTTTAGTATCACCGCTCGTATCAGCAGCAGCAGCAGCAGCTCGCATCTTATGGTCAAGATTTGATACCATGGGCCGATGAAGTGATATTTTTTGATATAGCCCTGGCAAAAGAAATCCAAATGCGACATTAGGTGGAACAAGATACACGATAACATCAGTCAAGGATACAGGTCCTGCAGATGCCTCGGTCAGGGTAAGGAGAATTGAAGTTAGAATCAATAATATCACGTAGGATATAATTGATGAAAGAACTGCTTTTCCCAAATAATTCTTCCATGGAAACCTGTCATACAACCTCCCAACTAAAATACCAATGAGGCCGTATACAATTATGTTAGCAAAGGTAGCACCAATGAAAGAGGAATATTTGGCCAGAGGCCCAAGCGTCTGCACAGCCTGTGATTCGACTTCTCCAGGAGTGAGAGAGAATAACGTCAATGAAGCGAGCTCTGGGATGAACAACCCTCCAGAAAATAATCTGAAAATTAGCGATACAGCAACAGCAATTGCCCCAGCTACAATACCTCCCACAAAGAATGATTTGGAAGAAATTCGGACAGTGTTCAATGTGAATCTGTCATGATTTTTCCTAATTTTGTAGGATTTAAGCCTTTTTCCAAATCCGATTTCAGGATCGAACTTGAAATATTAGCCCACACCAAACACAATACCAATTTAAAAGCGATTCAAATATGAATGTCAATGTGAACGTCATCTGACAATTCTTGTATCTTCACTGAACGTAGTGAGACTAGAAGTAGATGTCTACCTCTAGCGCGCTTGAGGGAATCACGGCTGGTTTTATTTCCTCTTACAGTCTCGTGTAGGTATTGTTAATCCATTCTCCGACCTCTGCTTCGGTAAAAGGGCAAAAATACTGGGCTGGGTTCGAAGGCGAGTTCGAGAAACTGAAGGTTGACACGTCTGCATCAGGTATGGCAGTTTTCAAGAGCACGCAAGACAGTACATGTTATCTGATCAACTTTGCAGGGGTTTGGCAAATTACTTCTGCTCACACTCACGAAAGTGCGATTGGAGAAAAAGGGCTAAAAGTAGTTTTGCTGTATAATTCAAATACTACAGCGACAGGGAATTTGGATGGGTACACTTATCCAAGGCAATGAATAGCCTGTCTGGTTTTATACAACAACCTGAGTTTGCATCTACAGTGAAGGATGGTACACCGTACGTTGATGTTCGTACAGTCGATTATCAAGACGGAGAACGGGCAAATAATGTCTCCAACTCTAACCATGCAGAGCTAGTGATTGAACTGACCAGTATTAGCAAGTTCTGTTCAAAGGTACTACGCAGCCCCATGGAATATTAGATAAATTACATTCGGGATATCCGTTGGACCGGGAAGAATAGTAGATGGCATACTGAATGAGGATAAACATTTGCATTAGATCAACGTTACCATCATTCGAGATTACTCGTCACAACGATAATGACACTAAAAATTTCTATGGAGATATTTGTTTAGGGATCAATCCATGAGTTTCATTCATCCCATTTTAAAAATGGTTTATTTTCCGATATTGCATTTACTTGACCACAAGTACAGTCTCATATACCAAGGTGAGAGGTTTTGATGATGATAGTGATGAGGTTTGATTCTTATTGTCATATGAAAGCTCTACCAGTAAGAGATAATCACCGGCGGCTGGAACATTGACCTTTAAGGAATTCTTATCAATCGTCGGTTCCTCTAATGTCTCGTCATAAAGAATCGGAACTTCTGCTATCTTGGGTCCTATAGTTGTGATCTCAGCTAGTGTACCATTCTTATCAACGGAAGCTTGAATAATTTCAGCCTTCATGCGGTCTGGAACACTTCCACCGCTTACCTCTACTCCAAGTGATTCATTCTGCTGGATATCTAGTGTATTAAGCGCAACCGTCTTACCAGTCCCCCTTGAAAAATTCCCAAGGAAGTAATTTTCAGAAAGTACACCCAGTAACTCTGTTCCTTTCTCGGTTATCCAAGACAAATTACCTTCTGTGGCGCTTACTACTGTCTCATTCTTCAGTAGGTCTACACTGGGTATTGTCAGTCCTGTCAAATTATTGTAGGGGGTACTTGCGTAACTTGTTGAGTCGAGTATACAGTTGCATTCACCCGAAGGGACAGTTTGCGCATCAGCTGATTGAATCTGATACGGCGACGATGCAAAGATCGCTATGGTCAAAGATGCCAATACAGAGAGGACTACACCTATTATCAATTTCATCTCCTATTCAGGAATTCATGCCATATATATAAAAAATTCGAAAGAGGGGCGATCCACACAGTACTAACAGATGCTGGTTTGAAGCCAAGGCATATGATAATGCAATAAAAGAAATAGGAATACTGGGTAGGTGCACAGACGTGTCTTTAGAGGCGTAATCTCATTTCTATCTAAAATCAAGCAAGTACACGCACGATGGTAAAACCGCACAATCGTCGAGCATCGCTGTGCCACCACCATCTATGCAAATTGCCCTCATATTAGGTTAAGATCGAAGGATCTTGTAGATTGCTCCTTGCCCAAATGAGAGGACATATAGATTACCGTCTGGACCAATTTGAAGATCAGTTATGGCTCCAAACTCCGAAGCAAATACCAGCTGTTCCACTTCAGCATCTGTATCTGCTACTTTATCCACAACCGGACCTTCCAGCACAAGTGCAGTTCTATTCTCATTCAAATTAAAGTCGTAAATCCTTCCAAAATGAACATCTGCTACAAACATATCATTTTCATACTCATTTCCAAGTTTATCTGAATCAAAGAACAATACTTTGGTAGGTCCAACTGTATCAACCCATGTGAATTCTGGATCTCGATATACTCCCTTACCGCCAAAGTTGACTAGTTCCTGATAGTCAAAATCAGCAGGCGCTTTACCTTGTATTGGCAGCCAACCACTATTAAAACCTGGTTCAACAAGGTTGATTTCATCGTTTGACCCAGCTCCATTTTCAGTATCCCAAAGATTGCCGGTTAACGGATCGAAATCTAGCCCGAAGCTGTTCCTGACGCCGTATGCGAAATACTTGTTGCTAGGACTCTGTTCTCCAATTATGCTCTGTACTGGTTCTCCATCCTGAGTTATCCTGAAAATGCCTCCTGTACCATCTGGCGTGCCTCCATCGTGAATATTTTGCGCTTCAGTAGTATGTCCGTCGACGTCTCCAATCGTTACATACAAATTATTATCCGGGCCAATAGTGATAGACCCACCATTGTGACGTGGACCTGGTATCGCTGGAAGATCGATGAGAAGTTTTGGGTTAACTAATTTGTTGTCTACAAGTTCGTACCGATAAACCCGGTTACCAATTGGAGTATCGTCCTGTGGTGACACCGCCTCGGTGTAGAACAGGAATACGTACGGTCCACTTGCGGCCGTACTGTTATCGGAATCGACGCTGGTCTGATTTGTGGCATTTGAAACTGCAATACCTAGCATTCCTCTCTCCACTTCAGATGCAACATTGACTTGTAGTAAAGGTTCAGGTAGCATTGCGCCATTTACAATCCTATTCACGGTTCCCTTCGATTTTTCCAGCACCAAAAAATCATCTAGTCCCAACATTGCCATATTTGTTGGGAACTCTAATCCTTTGAAGACGAGCTCCGCTCTGAGATTGGGATTAGTAACGTTGGGCGCGCCGGTTCCCTCAGAAAAGTTCGAACCCGGGATTTCCGGTTCGTCGACGGAGGCAATCTGGGCATAGACTGAATGTGTAACAGCTGGTATGTTTAGTATTAGAACTACAATCAAGATTGACACGGCGCCTGACCTAAAGCTCAGTGGTCCTATCACAGCCTTTCGATCTAATTCAATTCTTATAAATACGTTTAATATCTACTGCAAAATGTATGAATTTCTTTGAACATGCTGTAGTTCCAACCAGGATTTGCCTTCTAACTCAAATGGAAACACTATTAGTATTCGTAAAGACATCGTATCCCTGGACGGCAAGGCTTGGTTTATTTGATTCACCTCCATAATTGAAAAAGGAGTGAAAAGAATAATTGCGGGGTGCCTAAGTACTTTGCATATCCCATCTATTTTGTACAAACAAATACTTATCATTGAATTATTTTTTGGCTTAGGTGCCGGAAAGAAAAGAATAAAGTCAATCCTCTTATTAACCGAGCCCAACACGTTTCATTTGAAGATGGTGTCACGGAGTTAGTCTATTGTATCCGATCCATCTAATAGGAACATAATATTAAATTTAGGTAAAGCTTTCACACACTATTGGAATATAAAATTATGATAAGTATTATTCCCACTACAACACTCAAGCCAACGCTCTTACTTCTGCGATGTGCCTCGCATTTAATCAAGCCTCTGCTTTTTTTTGCGTGGCATATTGGACACAGAACTTGACAATTAAATACTCTGTTATTTCCCCTGTTCCAGTCCTTGTGATCGTAATCCCAAATACCTACGCTCATTCTACAAATCGAACACTTAAATTTTTGATTCCTCAAAACGAGATTCCTAGTTTGAATACTAAATGATTTTCGTTTCTTAGTTCTATGCTTCAAAGTCCGTAGCAACCATATTAACAAACCAATAAGGATAAGGGTATCTCTCTATACCCTTTATCATGTGTTATACAAAATAAATTGAGTGATTCGAGGCTCTGCACAAACAGGAACTCTCGAAACGCTAAACTGACAGCACTGGCCTAACAAGTGGACTTGAATATTGCCTCTAATTGTATCTCGGAAAGAGAGCCTTCAATTTGGCTCTCCTGGCGAAACTAAGAACTGAAATTAAATGCTTACAGTTGAAGTAGCCCATTTGAACTAAAAAAAAGAAAGGGATCTGCAGGTCAAAATTGCAGTATCCGCACCGCGAGCTAATCTTCGAATGTTTGATCAGCTGCTGCGGCCACTGCGTTTTCATCGCCTTGGATCTGTGAAGCAACGTTCTGGCATCCTATATACATTGGTAGTTTACCATTGCCACAGGCATTTGCTTGTGATGTCGCTTGATTCTTCTCATATCCACCGGCGAAGGCTGCATTTGTCCCTGCTAGAGATGCAACGAGCATTGCTGCTACGGCCGCTATTGCTACAACTGCTAGACTCTTGTTGTTCATTGTTATCGAACTATCTCTCCTAGAAACGCTTATTTGGATTAGGATGGATTAGATTCTTAAAAAAATCTGAGATATCTTTAGTCAAATGAATAGCTCCAAGTTTGTTAGTAGAGAACCAGTTCCACTAGGAATCTAGTGCTCTTCATGAAATTAGACCCGTTTTAAGGGGATATAGCAAGCAGGTCCCCTTTTCAGGGACCCAGGTTTAATATTTACCAGTTATTGAAAAGTTCAATCTTCTATAGGAAGCCAATAGACAATACTTATATACGTTTGAGTTTTTTATAGTATTTGAACATGTCATCAAGAACAAACCTAGCTATCTTGGTCGTATTCACTGCATTCGCAATCATTGGTGCAACGATGGCGTTGTCGACAACAGGATTCTTTGACACATCAGGAATCTCAAGCGCATACGCTCAGAATGATACCATGGCGGGTGGAGATAATATGACCGCGAACATGACCGCACCGCCCGCGCCGTGAAATGACTGATTAAGTGTCCAAAAGCACTTTTTTTCTTTTTTTTATGAGGACAGGTTGCTATGCCCAACGGAAACGAATAACAATTTGTGTCATTATCGTTTGATGTGCATTTATTACTTCTAAGTATCGATTGTTACAAATAGGCTTTAAATACTAAATACCTGAGGCTAGCTTGTAATAGTAGGGTCCTATTATATCTAATAATTCGGGCACACTACAAGTAATATCGTTGGCGGAACAATTATGATTTATTGGCACGTAAGGGGGTGAATAAAATCAGGTGACTTTAGTAACAGCTAATCACAGCCAAGTTACTGGATATCACACTCACAGACTTCTAAGCACTATCTTAATTGTAGCATTAGGTTGCTTGATTGGGATTGTCACTGTATTGGTATAGGTCATGTCCGATGGACACATTTCTTCCTACTTGTCGGGTCTCTGGACTCATTCGGATAAACACATTGGAATATCTTCATCGTCAGTGCCCATGCAAACTGAATCGCCGAAGACAGATATAGCTCAGCTAAGGGGATCAGTTACTGATGAAAGTGGTCAACCTATTGAAGATGCCTCTATAGCCATGTACAAGTCAGGTGGAATGATTAGTTCAGCAGATAAGCAAGGAGGATTTACGAGATTCACAAGTTCAGATAAATATGGTATGCATTCGTTTGGTGCGCTCCCGTCAGGTGTTTATGATACAAAGATTACATATCCGGATGAGATTGTCTCAACGATTGAAAATTACGCTGTATGGCCCAGCTCTAGTTCTTCGTTTAATTTCGTAAAATAGACATCCCAAATAGTATACACTTTGAAGTGGACCACCCTCTGACGTTTACCTCCCTTTTTTCAAGATACGATAGAGTTCTGTCTGGTTATCAAGTATGAGTGACGAGTAATATAATGGAAAACGAAACTGTATAGAACGCAATTATAATACAATAGTTTGATCCTGAACTACATGAACTGAATCCATTTCCAGAATCTTCTAATATTACTATAGTACGCCGAGGCTCATCCCCTTTTACAAATTATCTTTGCAAAAAACTCCCTGTCAAGACATATGGAATTCAGTTCAAATTATTAAAGTGACAAGATCGACTTATTCAATGTTCTGAAATAAAGGAAAGTACTACGTTTGTCCATGCTTCCCCAATATTATCCAGATTGTAACCTCCACCACCTAGTGCAATTATTCTACCGTCACAATATTTATGTGCTAATTTGTGTAGAGAATTTGAAGCGTATTTGTGAGACTCAGGTGAATACCGTAGGTGTGTTAACGGATCCGACTCTATGCAATCGGCTCCACATTGTAAAATGATTAAATCTGGTTTTGCAATGTCGTCAATAAATCTCTCAACTTCATTGAACGAAGCTACAAATTCTTTGTCTGTTGAACCGGGAGCAACTGGCACATTAAGTTTTGTTCCTTCCGCCTCTCCCCTTCCTCTTTCCTCCCTTGATCCTGTTCCCGGAAACAAATATTTCCCATCTTCATGTACGTCAGCAATAAAGGTGAGTGGATCCATTTCAAATTCATAAAATACTCCATCTCCATGATGTGCATCGATGTCAACATACGCGATTCTTTTTAGACCGTATCTATGCCTGGCACGTAGTATCATAATCCCAATATCATTAAAGACGCAGAAACCAGATGCGTTTCCTCTATAGGCGTGATGTAATCCACCAATGGGATTGAAGGCATGTCGTGATCCATTACTTCCTTCAACCACCGTTTCTAGCGCTTTCACACTTGCTCCAACGACTGTAGCAGCCGCCTCAAACAAACCCTTATAAACGGGAGTATCACCTGCGTCCAAATATCCCGAACCAATCTGAGAGTACTGTTTAACTAGACTAATATATGATTTGTCATGAAATGACAATAAGGTTTCTTCATTTGCCGCAGTTGGTTCTACTACCTCAATTAAGGACCTCTCTGGTACGCGTTCCTTAAATCTATTCCAAAATGCCTCCATTCTATTATTATTAAAAGGATGAGATCTTCCAAAACCATATTTTGCAAGCTCCTCTCCCAACAATACAGAACACTTGCACATGAAAGCATTGTGAGGCAGAAGTGTTTAAGGTTTTATCTGTCTGAATCGCAGATTCTCGTACCTATGCATCGACTGTTCCAGTAACCTTGCTTCAATTCATGGGTTCTTGAATACAAAACTGATTAGCAGATGAATGATGTGAGAAGACTCCGCTAAGGTCCCTTATCTACTATCCTAGGGATGAACCCGATGACTGGTGGTCTAGTGACTATCTCTTAACTATTCCTGTTTTTGCTGTTCTTTATAAGTATAATAATTAGTACGGGGAACGCGACACCTAACAAAAGCATAACTTCCCGCGTTAGAACTAGAAAAAAACCTAGCATTATTAGCCAGACTACACATATGGTCAATATGTAATCAACAGTCTCACTCCTTAGAATTATTTCCACAATTATCCCACACTGGCTCCTAAAGCAAGTTAAGAAATGTAAACTCAGAATACCTTTTTATATGCTCTGTTTGAAAACGCTCCAGTTGTTCAACTGGTGTTGTACTTGATGGTCAACTTCCCATCGGTGACCGCAAACTACATACTGCATTGTTTATTCCTAAATTATTTCGACAACTTGCCAAAAACATCATGACCATATATGGATTATTAGCCCAAAAATAACGAATTCTAAATGACCAAAGATTCGAGGCTATCCATTATCGATGACTTTAATTGATCAGCGATTGGAATGCATATGTTAAATTAGAATCAAAGATACTCAAATGTATCTCATTTGATGTCAAATAATTATGATGGTATCTTCAGAACTTCCAGATGACAATTGTTATATACATTATCATCAAACTATGCGCAGTGAAACCAATAATTAAGCTTCTAGAACCTAGAACTACGATAGTGCTTTTGATCATGATATTGTTGCCCGCAAGCACGTATTCTTTGACACCCCTTTCGGCACAGAGTGATAGCAGTGGTGATAGCAGTGGTGATAGTAGTACTACTTCTACCAATCAAGATTACCAAGAGTTTCAGTCTTGCCTTTCAGGTGCTGAGGTAGACGGTTATGTTTCCGAACAACAAATAAGGGATTGCTTTACGCCAATCTATAATACGGGGACATCCACAACTGGTTCAACTCCAAGTGACACCTCCTCGGGGGGTGAAGAGTCTTCCGGTCCTTCTACAAGCGGTGAGAATGATGCCGGCAGTAGTGATGAGGACGACAACAGCTAAGATGATACCAGCAGCAATGATTAGAAATAATGGGGATTTAAGCACTAAAGCGAAAGCAAATTTATTCCAGGGAAGCTAAATCGGCAGATTAGGTCAAAATCTCCCGGGTCTTTTTTACCTCATTCAAAGGTTTTTTTGAGTTTTGATGTGGTGTAATACTAATGTGTGTAATGCTATGATCAAATAACAAAGTATGTATTTAAATGACCACCAAGAAAACGTTTAACGACCATCTTTTCGAAGTTATCGATGCCCGATATTTACGGTTTGACCAAGTGCCCTCATGTTGGAAAGCAAAAAACTCTCATGAGTATGCTTATTGCGTTAAGATACGAAAATCGACTTAATTAAGGGGTCTTGAGCTGAATTTTACCGATAAATATATCTTTATCGTTTTCGTTCCAATATTAGATCCGCATATTCGATGAAGTATAGAAGTAAAATAGATCTGATAGCACAAATGTTACAAGTTGCTAGCGAGGGGCCTGTTTTGAAGACCAAGATGATGTATGGTGCACTCTTATCTCAGTCCCAGCTTAAGGGACTCCTGTCGCTTACTCTAAACGCTGCTCTACTGGCACATAACAAAGAGGAACAAACTTATCAGACTACCCAAAAGGGTCTACGCTTTTTGGAAAGATACCATGAACTATCAGGTCTATTAGGGAATCTTCCCAGTTAATAGAAACGTAGTCCTCTTCCGGAGTACGTCACTCAGCAACACTTCGATTAAATTGGAATTTTAGTCGAAGTCCGAATAGAAGCGAAAAATATTATGCAATTAGGACTACAATCATCCTCAAATTCAATCCGTTTGTACTATTGAAAGAGCTATTTGCCTGCCAGTTATTTGACCCAATAGTCAGTACCGAACAAAGCCCCAATCTCCTTTTGCATTTATAATTTGCACATGAAGGATCGATTTGACTAATGAATGAATATGACGAAAGCATGTTAGCTTTGGATATAAGAAGGGATTTGAACATTCCATCCATTTTATTGATGATTCGACAATAACCCATGATAGCACACTATATCCATATTTGAAGGACATCATTTACGTTGACAAAGCGATAAGAAATAAATTCATCATTGGTGCGGTTTTGGGTGGACGATGAGTCAGCTTACTCTGATCTGATCCAGAAATGACATCTGGCAATCCTACTTCTGTCCTCCATCTTGTTGACCCTTTATCGTTGTCCTTTAATCCTGAGCCACAATTTTAGGATTTTAGTTCCGACAATTATTGGCCAAGCGATCCACCAAAAAACAATCTGGTCAATCACTGGGATTAAATAGAAACTAGTTATAACTGAACAAGTAAGAAGCTAATCTTAAAAACAGATAAAGATTAGGAAAGAGATAAACGATTAATGTAAGCATATTAAATATAAGTAATAGCTGTCCGATAATAATGTAGATAATATTATGAAAAGAATTGAAGCCTACGTATCATCAGAAAAGGCGGAAGCAGTACTGTCTGCCCTAGAGTCGTCGAATTTTCAAGCAACGTTTTTCGAATCAAAGGGGATGGGAAAAGGTGAGAAAAGGGAATTGAGCTTCAAAGGGAGGACCATGAAGATGAGATATTCAACTAGAAACACGATAGTAACTATCGTCGACGATAATAAGTTGGATGAAGTAATTTCAGTAATAAAGGGATCTGGAAGTACAGGTACGACTAGTTCAGGGGTAATAGTAGTATCACCTGTAGATAATTTAATTACCCTGTAAGCCCTC
>JAATVP010000134.1 GCA_014523625.1 Nitrososphaerales archaeon TH5896 | reverse complement strand
GAAGTCATGTTTTCCACCTCAACCTCATAGGTCGAGTTAACTGCTATGGTGGATGCATACGTGTATGTACTTTCGATGCATGTCGCTAGCCCTATACCTAGACATAGAACTAGCGCAATAAGAAGTGGACTCGTTTGTTGATGCCAGACGGTCATTTATCTTTCCTGTTTTATTCAGTTCTGCTAACTTATCAAAGTTCTTGATGGAATTTCGGACCTGTCTCCATGTGGTACCCTAGTTACAACGAGAACATTAATAGCTTCGGTAATAACAAAATCATAATATTAAGGACCCAATTTTGATTTTCTGATTGTAGGCCGACAGACGAATTATTAAAATATTTCATTCAAAAAACAGAAAAAACCGGACCAGATCTTGCCATCACTTTTTGCGTTAATGGTATTATCGTTACTGGTATATTAATCTCCTCCAAGAAATATTATGATATAATGTCGAACTTCTTTGAAGGAGACAGCTATAAAATATTAGAATCCGGTGATAATGGTAGGGATAAAGCGGGGACATGGGAACAATATAGGAGAGACTATAAACACTTGATGAAATAAAAAATAAAAAAAAACTCCGCAGCCAATGATATCGATTATGTCTACTTAATGAGCGGTATATAATCTACGCTCGAGTATTCAGGTTTCTCAAATCAAATATTTATCGTTCTTGAATCTTGTCCAGATGTCAAGAGCATTCTGAATGTTCTAACATTATCTAATCCTTTCTTCTACCGGTTCTTGAAGAAGGTGATGGTTGCTCTAGACTAGCCTTCAATGCCGCAATCAAATCCTGTGTTTGTTCTGGCTGCTTTGTTGCCTGTCTAATCATGCGGACTTTGCCCTTAGCCTTTGCGTTTATTAGCTTTTCCAATTCTTCTATATATTCGTCATGGTAACGAGATATATCAAAGTCTTTGCTTGTTAGGTTTTCTACTAGTAAATGGCCTAACGAGATTTCTTTTTCGTCAATTGATGGCACTTTGGTCTCAGATATTTCTGTAATAGCTTCGACAGGTCTAATTTCACTCAAGTAATGAAGAGTATGTAGGACGAGTCCTCTCTGGTAGGCTCTTATTGCTACCAAATGCTCTCTTTCCGCTCTTAGAACTACCTTGCCTATTGCTGCCTTCTTTGTATCATGCAAGACCTTTACTAGCAGAGAATAAGCTTTGTCTTGAACAGACGGCACAGACTTTTCTTTTACCTTTTTTCTAACTCTCTTATCATTGGAGTCAGGAGCGATGTAATAGCTTTTTTCCACGAATAATGGGTCAAGTTCATGTTCATTGATAAATTCCTTGATATCTATAGTCCTCGTACTTTCCACAGCAATTTTTTCTAGATCCTGCTTTTCAATTACAACATATTGATCCTTGGCGATCTCATAGCCTTTTTTTATTTCAGAATACTCGACCTCCCTCTCTTCAATTGGGCACCATTTTTTGTATCGAATCCTGTGTCCCTCTTTATCGAGCTGATTGAATGAAAAATCCTTCGATGTATCTGTGGTGGTATAAAGCCTGACAGGCACATTGACGAGTCCAAATGATATGCTGCCTGTCCATATAGTGGAGACCAATACGATCAAAACTATTTACTAGTTAGATTTAATAAATTCAGCTGTACATTTGTATGGTGTCTGATTAAGATAACTAAATTGTGGAAAAATGATTAGTAATCATAGTTTAATAACAAAATAGTATAAGAATATTTGATAATTCAATTAGCGCCGAATGAACTTTATGCAAAGAACGAATTTTATGGACAGCTAGCCTTATCTCGAATGAACTTTTTATCCTGCTTCAACAATTTCAATGATTGAATGAATCTTAGAAATAGGCAACAAACAATACAACTCTAGTCGGCATAGATTCAAGGCTGTTAGCTGGTTAGATTCTCGTATTTCGTGGTATGCCGTCATAAACTTTATTCATTGATTCAATGAGTGCATTCATTAATCGAATCAAGAAAAACTGACAACCAGGCGATATGACAACAACTGGGCAACCAATACAGAAACAACAGCTAATTCAGATTTTCATTAATTCGTACTAGAAAGTTCATAACCCATAATAATATTACTGCTTTGGAGAACGTTCCCTCCCTAGATGCTCTAAAAGTGAAGCCTCGCTGACAAGCGAAATTAATAAATAACGAATACTAATCCTATGAGTACGGAACCTCTCCAAATAGGCGGGCATGGGCAATCACTACGTCAAATTTAAGTAGAGATGCATATACCTAATTTTGGCAGCTCGTTTCACTGATTTTTAACGATTTGAAATTATTAAATAGTATATGTTGCAAGCACCAGCTTATTATCATGTATAAAGATACACAGGTTTATGACTCGCTTGGAAAAAGAGTCGGTAAGGTATCAAAAGTTATTAACTCAGATCACATCATAGTAACAAAAACAGGGCTCATATCAGACGAAGAATATCAGATACCTTTAAGTTGTGTTTCTCATTTCAATTCTTCGGACGATAATCTGTCCATATCATTAAGCATAGATCAGTCATGTTTATAACATGGATTCGAAGTCATAAGTGGTGCAAGTGGCGGCGCGATACTACCCACTCATGAGCCAGGTCTAATTCCGACTTCGAAGGAAACGATTAGGTACACCGTAGACGAAATGCGGTATGGAAACAATTTGCCTACTCAAGATAACAGCTTTACTAACACTCCTCCCTACGTGCGCGATAGATTACCTCAAGATATCTCTTATCTGTGATATGTGTACAAAAAGATTCGACAATCAACACAAGCTAAGGACACATAGGATGTCAGAGCATAATAGTGCAATAGACGTGTAATTCCATTTAATTGTCCTCAATTGATACATCTGTGAAGGTGGTTCTCATATATGGGGCCATGTGCTTGCCCATTTGAGACGAGATTTAATCAATTATCAATTCTCATCTAAGATACTAATTTAGAGTATCCAAGGCTTTGACTCACTTTTTATGATCGCACAATATGACTAATATGGGTGTGTCAACATGCTATCATAAACTATATGCCTGGTAGACTCATCGATGGAAACGCCGTCTCAGCTAATATACGGTCAAAGCTTGCCACTCGGGTCAGCAACCTGAAGGAGAAAGGAACCTCACCATGTCTGGCTACAATTCTAGTCGGAAATGACCCCGCTTCTTCATTATACATTCAGAATAAGCAGAAAGCAGCAAAGCAGGTCGGACTGGTCACTAAAGATCATCGACTAGAGGAAAACTTACAGGAAAATGAACTGGCCCTTCTGATCGATTCCTTGAATAATGATCCTGCTGTCCATGGAATTTTAGTACAGCTGCCCCTTCCTAAGCATATTAACGAATTTGATATTATAAATAAGATCGTCTCGTGCAAAGATGTTGATGGACTAACGTCAGTAAATTCAGGTTTATTGCTACATGGAGAAGCGTCGCTCAAGCCGTGCACGCCGTCGGGGATTATGGAATTGTTGGACTATTACAATATTGAAATTAAGTCGCAGAATGCAATAATAGTAAACAGATCCATCCTTGTAGGAAAGCCTCTAGCTTTCCTATTGCTTGAACGTGATGCAACAGTTACAATATGTCATTCTAAATCTGCAAATTTGGGTTCCTTACTATTAGGATCAGATATTGTAATTACAGCAGTCGGGAACAGAGATAGATTTATTCTCAAGGCAGAAATGGTGAAAGAAAATGCCGTAGTGATCGATGTAGGAACTAACAGAAAATCAGGAAAATTATTGGGGGATGTAGATTTCGAATCTGTTAGAGAAAAGGCATCTTGGATTACCCCGGTTCCCGGAGGAGTGGGACCGATGACCATCGCAATGCTTTTAAGCAATACCGTAACTGCCGCTTCCGCTCTAAATCCCATATCGACCAGCTAATTTAAGTTCCAACTCTCCCTTTCATCCAGTGCTGCCGGATAGATAGTTTACCAATATAGATAGAAGCAGTCCACAAAATTCGCTTTCGGGAGATCTATGATAAAGGGATAAGTAGGCGCCGTTTAACCCCATATGCTTGTACTATAGTGTGCCTTCATCTGCGCCGAATGTAGACCCTTTGCTCTTCGCAACGCTTCTCTTAGATGGTTGAATGTCAATGAGGAATCATTTACGCAGGGTAAAGTAATAAGCTAGACAGCTTTTACAATTATCAGATTTGTATTGGGAGAACAAGAATCAATTTCGTACAATAACTATTTTGAACGGTTGCAGCTGTTGTTAGATTCCCAAAAAATTACATTAGATCAGTTCAATCATTTCCGATCGAGAGGGATCAAAATTATTAATCCTTTGCAAGATTTCGGCTTAGAGTCTTTGGGTCGTGTATTGCCTCAAATAACAATCGGAGCCTCAGATAATTTTATTAGGAGAATGAAAATCCCCTACCAAGCTACTAGTTTCCTAGTTGCGAATACCAAAGCTGACTCGAGCGGTTGGTATGTCTACAAGATTCCTGAACAACCCAAAGGTGGGCTCCTGCTTTTGAGCGGAGGTAAAAGAAGAATGGGCGATAATATTTTTGCTTCAACACATAGGATAATCCTAGGGAGAAAAGCAATTCTAGTTAGTGCAGTCAATTTGATGGCAAATAAAAATAATATTTGGAATTGGCATTTCTTTGGTGACCATTTGAAACAAGAAAAGGAATCACTTTACAATGATCTGTTGAAGCTTGAGGACATTATGAAACGAGAAGACAACGAGGAGAGCAGCGATAATAGAACAGGCCCTTATTACTATATTGTAATTGCAAGATCAGAATCAACCTTTAAAAAATTAGAAGTAGTGGACCATTACTTGCAAAATAAGATAGCGGTTTTAAATCCCGAGAATCAGATACATGTAATCTTCGTTACTAATGACTCTGGTTATGAATTTGCTTCAAAAAGAATTGAAGAATCCAGTTTGGTCAGTTATATTGCTACAGGAGAGAATTTTGATTTGTATGATGGGATGCAAAATTTGAAGCAAGAGTATGGCATTGATTTGATTCTCAATGACGGTGGCCGGATAATGTCAGAAGGAATTAGGAGGGAGGGCCTTTTGGGTGAGGAAAGAATGTCATTAGAACCTTTTCCTGGTGAGGATATATTCCCTGAGAAAAAGTATATCGATCCTACTACAGTCGCTGGATCTCCGGGGTTGGGTTTAGATGGCGGTGAGGTCGAGGGAACATTACTTTTACACTCAATTAAGGTTGATAATGAAAAATTGAATGTGTACATTTACCCTCTCAAGGAACAGAAGGTACTTTAAAACTGATTGGAAAAAATATTAATGAAGCACTAGACTTTTGG
>JAATVP010000133.1 GCA_014523625.1 Nitrososphaerales archaeon TH5896 | reverse complement strand
TTCTACAATCTTCAAAATCTGTTGCTGCAAAAAGCAGAATACTAAAAGCATCAATAGAAGTAGATGAAGAATATAAGAGATATAGATTATCACGAGCATCATCACAAACTGCAAACATACAGACCAGTCGTAGGACGGGAAAACCAAGTTTTATCCAATACGACTAGCCACGAAAAAGACGAATACTAAGCACAGCGGTATTGTTAATTACTTGCTGATGAGTTTAAACTAGACACTTCAGTTGCTAGCCCTAATCTATTTTTTAGTCGTAATCTCGATTAAGGACGGTTAGAACAATATAATAAGTTCAATTAGCATTGATTCACTTGGCTAAGATATAAGTAAGAAAGCGGGAATTATAGCTTGATTGGCTGCAATTGATTTGCAAGGCTGCGTCGAGGATTGGAAGAACGCCGTAGCAATTCCTATACGAATGAAGGGGGATAATAGTAGATTAACTGAATTTTCGTTGCATGTATCAAGGATTCTGGCCTATCCCGAGTTGGATATCAAATCCACTTCACAGCAGATAGACGAATTGGGTAATAGATTATCTCAAAAAGTAAAGACCCCCAATCGCTTACGACCAACCCAACTAATAGAAGAGATAAATGATTTCTTTTTCAATGAGGTAAAGTTCAAACCTAATGCACATGACTATTACAATCCTGCCAACAATTATCTCAATATAGTGCTTGAAAGAAAAACGGGGATACCGATAACTCTGTCTATCATATATATGAGGATAGCATCTAGATTAGATTTCACACTGTTTCCTGTAAATTTTCCAGCTCACTTTTTGGTCAAATACATTCTTGACGATCAGTCTGCGGAAATTGTTATCGATCCATTCAATATGGGTCGAATCATGGATGATTATTCTCTAAAAGAGTTATTGGAACGATCGTATCCTCGCCAAAATATGGTGCTAACTAGGGCATTACTCGGTAACGCGACTGCTTCGCAGGTAGTTGTAAGACTCCTAAATAATCTTAAGAATAGCTTCTACGAGTCAAACGACCTTGAAAGAGCCGAACTCGCAAACGAAATGATAATTAGCATTGATGAAACTAACCCATATTCAGTAAGAGACAAGGGAATGATCTTCTTAAAAAGGGGTCAAAAATTAGAGGCTCTTGCTACGCTGAGTAAGTATTTGGAGATGCATCCAGAAGCAAACGACGCCGATACGATCTTGGAATTAATTCGACAAATTCGCTCTCAGAGCAAATAGAGCACCTTGGACAAATCAAATTTTTGGGCAAATACCAATTTGCTGACTTCACCTCCTTCTTGGGTAACCTTAGATGGCAGCTCCTAGTTTCTCACTGTGTCTAAGTTTAGATAATCAACTCTTATTCTTCATTGTGGTAGTACCCATTCCTACAGCTGACAGCCATCGTTCTAACTCAAACCTGTCTATTCTTGTGACATTCACGCTAGCGTTTGCCAAAAGAACTGACCCATCTTCAGGGTATGTCGCTAATGATACCACCTTGGCTATTCCTACACTTACTGCCATTTTGCTACACTCCAGACATGGGGCATAAGTCGAATATAACGTGGAACCCCTAGTACTACCTGTATTACCAAAAACAGCACATTGAAGCATAGCATTCGCCTCTGCATGCATACACAAACATCTTTCAAGATCTACTCCTGACTTAATCTTACCGTTCGCACGGTCCAAACACCTCAAACATCCGCCTTCGAAACAGTTCTTGATCCCAGAAGGCGTGCCGTTGTATCCAGTTGCGATTTGTCTGTTTTCACGAACTATGACACATCCTACTTGTCTTGTTAGACAATTTGAGCGGAGTTTGGCTATTTCCGCTTGGAGCATAAAATATACATCCCAGTCTGGCCTACTCTCCTTACTTACCATCTATCCTTGTCTATGGGAATCGATCCTCGATGACTATAAGAGTTTTTCAGGATATCCTGTTCCATATTCTATATCCATCTGATTAGGATACTAATCGTAAAATTAAATCACATGCTTGGCAGCTTCCTATCTGAAACCTTCAATGAAATCCATTTCCGGTAGAACTGGAATTCTAGTAGAGTTAGAACCAGATTTAGATTGATTGGAATCTCAATTCTAGCGCAACTGTGAGGCTAAAATATAGATTATATAAAGCGTTAGTCATTAACAAAGACTGTCACAAGATGCAGAACCCAAGCCTCAAAAAGGACGAATTGAGAGCAAGGAAGATTTATCTTTATACCTTTTACTTCTGTGCTGCGACCATGTTGATCATCTTTACTTACGCACTGGTTCTGAGCGTAGCTGAGTATTTGAGCACGGGGAGAATTGTTATCGGAGAAGTGCTGGTAGATACTGAATTTCCGATGCCTGGTTTAGCGAAATTGGTTACCTATCTTATGATAGTTACCGTTGTAGGTTGGTATTGTGTCACTAAGATAGGTGGAGCTCAGGCAAAAAAACTACCGAAGTCATGGAAGGCTCTTTTTCAGCTCATTATACTTGCCATTGCGATTACAGCGTTCTACGAATTCATCTACAATTTTGTAGTTTGGAACTCATTTATCACAACTGATATGACCAATGGATTGCTAAGACTGGATGACATCAATGTACCATACCCTAATCCGGAGACTCCCTGGAATCTGGTTTTTGCGACTAAAATGTCCTTTGCTGCCTTTCTAATCTCAGCCCACGGGTTATATGTAATTTCCAAGTCAGAAGAAAATAACGAGTAGTTAGGCTGTCATTCAGATGTCTATGCTAGCTGACAAGAGAGGATTTTCGATGACCTAGTCTTACGATGGCAAAACTCAGAGTTGTTCGGTTTATGCACAAATCATAAAGCTAGAACATGGATCTATTTGCCAATTAATACCATTTATTGCCAAGCTATATATAATAGATATGACATACTAAAATTAGTTGCAAAATGGTAGATAAAGAATCAGTAAGCGGCAACGTGAAAGCGAGAGAAGTGGACACAGCATACGAGACGGTTCGAGACAGTTTTATGAGAGCTATCGACGAAGTTGCTAAGGCCCAACCACAATATTCACAGTCAATATCAAACCTGCAGCTTGATTATATCCAGACGGTGAAGAATGTAGTACATACTACTTTTGCTGTTCAAAAGCAGTTTGTAGGTGATACCTGGAACACGCTTCCGAGCTCTTCAGTCGTATCAGACCAAATGGCTAGACAGACATCTGACTTCACAAACAACGCAATAAAAGCAATAGATATCAACAATCAATTGACCATTAATGCTATTGATGCGGCAAGAGAGAACCTTAAGGTATACAATAGGACTGTAGATACAATAACTGAGTATAATACGAATATCGCAAAGGCTTGGAATACATACTATAATGTGTCCCAACAACAGCAAAAACAATTCTTTACAAAACCTTAGAGGAGTATGGGGATACTAGACTGTAAGAATTTTTATCTTCCTTTTTTAACTTTTTTCTTCAGTATATTCATTTCATCCTTTCTAGACCGATTAAAGGCTTTACTATTTTTCACTTTTACAGAATTTCAATCTACGTTTAATAATGAGATTCTATTTTTTTGAACCGACTAGTTTACAGGTTAGAGTCAGGAACCTGAAAAAAGAGGAAAGCTTGGGGCAGGAGCAGTAAAGGAAAGATAAAATACCAAGGAGTATTCTAACCTTCCATTAAATATGTCAGCAAGCGACCACAACGATGCAGTATATCTCAAATACAAGTCTCTGGAAGACATGTTGAAAGTAATAGTTTATTCATCTCAGTCTGCACTTGGATTGACTCCTATGTTATATCATTTACAACAAGATAGTAGAGAAATCTTATTTATTCAAACTGGGGCGGTCGGTACTTCTACAGTGCACTATGTTGTGCAATCCAGTAAACCAGAAAAGAAATTCATTGAACTAAAGAGACTGACAGGGGAGTTTGTTTACGTTGACACACTAGGGACCGATACTCTCTCCTTGTACGTTCCGATACTAGAATTAGAAAAGGTGACTTATACATTTCCTTTCTGATCAGTAAGAAGGTTACAATCAAGTCAAGCACACTGAAATCTAGTTGTTTGAGATAAGTGATGCACATAAGTTCATTTATAATTTTAGGAGATTGAGCGTGTTATAGAGATCAATACTGAATTTCATTAATTGGTAGCAATGTTAATCCTTACCGTTTATAGGAATGTATATGCTAAGCTAAATATCTCAATCCACCCGACGGCACGATTGCCTATTTAGTTGGATATCACTACCCAATCTATGACTATTTTTCTGTCTAGAAGATAATAATAACAATCATCTAGTTATAAGAACATTATAGTACCAGTGTAGATTGGTTGTTTCTAGGTTTTCTTATGACTCATTAATTAAGTTACGATAGATATTCATGTCCTCTATCACCTTCGATTGTCCTTTGATGCAAAAAAGCAATGATATTGATATTAGTAACATAGATACTGGAAAATTATCACTACATCATAATTAGGCATTTCCAGATACTTATTGATATTGGCAAGTATATGTTGGTAAGCTGACTATTTGCTAATAGATCCTCAGCTTGTCGTATGTTTACCATACTAAATAGGGATCCGATCTTTAATGATTATCATGCCAATTTGTAAAAATCGAATTATATATTCCCCCAAGGATTTCTAATTATATGATATTCTCCAGTAAAGTCCTTCAATATTGCAACAGATTCTCTAACAGATATTAGGATAGACATACACCTACCTTAAATAATCCTAGTTAAGAAAGTTATACACCTGTTCTAACAGATATTAAGAAGAAACCTTTAACATCTGCTTGGAGGAGTGAATTGGCTAAAGTTATGAGAATATCTCAACCTGTGTCATCATATGTTGGGACTCTCAAGCTTAGTGAAATATTTTATTCATTACAGGGGGAGGGGATTGATGCAGGAAAACCGGCAGTATTCATACGAACTGCTTTATGTAATCTGTCGTGCATATGGTGTGACACGAAATACACATGGGACTGGAGTCATTACGATTACGATAGAGAGGTTTCAGAAATGACAATACCCGCAATTCAGGAACAAATATCAGAGTTCGACACCAAACATTGTGTGATCACCGGCGGCGAACCTCTCATACAACAGACGAAGCTTATTCCCTTACTTTCCAACCTGAAGAAGGAGGACTATTTTATTGAAGTTGAAACGAATGGCACTATTCTTCCTTCAGAGACGCTAGAGAGATTTGTCGACCGGTGGAATGTCTCGCCAAAGCTTCAGAATTCATCGATTTCGAAACAGTACAGAGAAGTCCAAAGCTGCATGGAATATTATGCGAAGAATTCTAAAGCATTTATGAAATTTGTTATTTGCAATCAGTCCGACATAGCAGAGGTAAAAACTTTGATTGGAAAGTATACGCTGAAGAGTCAAAGAATTATCTTGATGCCCGAAGGGAATTCTGCTGAAGAAATTATGGAGAAATCCAAATGGTTGGCAGAAATCTGTCTATCGAATGGTTACAGATTATCAGTTAGGCTTCACACACTTGTTTGGTCTGGGACTCGGGCCAAATAAGTCTCCTGTTGTCATTTGCAACTTTGATTGAAGGCTTCTAAAATTCTGCAACCTATATGCCAACCAAATCATACATTGCACATAAATGCCTCACTGTGTCCTCTTGGGAAACTTTTCATTTAGGCCTAATTTTCTGATTCTTTCACCGAATGAACGTAGTAAGACTGCGAATGAAGCCTCAATTCTCCTGTTCGAATGATGCATGACAGCTTCGACTGATATGGATAAAGTTAATAAAGACAATCACTTCTCGCCTCTAATACAATTATAAGGCATTGGGACATATTCCGGGTATTTGATACCTATGTGGAATGCAAATAACAAGATATTTATGCTAACGTTAGGCGTCATGATATCTTCCTTCGGTCTGTTTTACTCTGTAAATCATCCTTCTGACCTGAGAGCTTCCAACCAAGCCGGATCAGAAGTAAAAGATCTGATGAATCAAAGTCTTGTGATAAAATTCGATGATACCAGGAATATTTCGAATAACACTGAAGATTCAGTGTATGGTCAAGTTAGAGGCTCTGGCGATAGTATCTATGTCGTATGGCAAGAATCAGTGCTAGGTAATACAGATAGAAACTATGAAATTTTTTTCAAGAGGAGCAGTGATGAGGGGAATTTCTTTGGTGAAAAAATTCGATTAAGCGATAATATTGGTTTTTCTGAACATCCTCAAATGGCCTCAGAAAATAAGAATGTCTACGTTGTATGGGCGGATGACACAAATGCTAATAAGCAAATTTATTTCAAAAAGAGTAACAATGAAGGAAATTCCTTTGGAGAGGAGATGTTACTAAGTGATAGTAATTCGATTTCGTACAACCAAGAGATCTCAAGCTTTGGGAATAATGTGTATATAGTCTGGTTGGAAAAGATTCCTAATGGGCCCTATCGAATAATGCTAGCCAACAGCAATGATGGGGGGAATACTTTTCACAAACCAATAACGATAAGTGAAAATGCAATGGCCCAAACGTATCCAAAAATATCTGCTTTTGATAGCCATGTTTATGTCGCATGGAATGTCGATGGCCAGCCGAGTTCGAAAAATGGAGTTTACTTTATTTCTAGTTCAGATAATGGTTTGACATTTGGTAACACATCGAAATTAAATACGGATGAGAAAGATTTTGGTGAACCTCAGGTTGCTAGTTCCGGGAACCAAGTTTACGTGATCTGGGGTGGATCTGATACTAACAAACTAAGGAGCTTAAGTCTTATTAAGAGCGATGACTATGGAAAAACATTTTCTGAAATCAATAAGATAAGTGAAACCGAACACGGTAGACTAAATGAACCTTCGAATGTTGAAATTATGGCTGATCAGAATAACAGAGTATTCATATCTTGGCAGGATATTATAGACACTTCAGAGAAAGATGAGATTTTCTTTGCATCAAGTTCCGACCGTGGTGAGTCATTTAGTGGTGTTACGAATCTGAGTAATAATGCAGATATTTCGGAATGTCCTTCAATTATTGCATTAAACGATAGGATATTTGCAACTTGGGAGGATCTTACTCCAGGGAACCACGAGGTACTCTTCGCCAGAGGAACAATATTTTGAAGTGTTCACTGGATCAGCTTCACTTGTTATTTCCTAGAACTGAAATGATGAATATCAGTCGCTTGTTAGGCATTAGAAGCATTGTGAAGGGAATTGAGCAACAACTGATTACCAGAAATAGGCGAATGAATTGAGCGTCAAGTCCCGTGAATCGTACGTGGAGAAAGCTCTTCAAGAATTAAGTAAGCGATGGAAAGTAGAGCCTCCTGTTTATGATTTGCACTTGGGTAAAAGGGATGACGTTAAGGATACTATGGTTCAAGTAAACGACGTTATATTTCACATTCCATTTTTGGAACGTGACGACTTGTATTTACTTTGGAAATGCCTATGGCCTGATTGCCACAATTGTTGCGAACATCAAGCTAGCTTGCCGTTGACCAAAGACGATATTATTCATATTTCCTCGAAACTAGGTTATGATAGGACTTCTGACTTTGTGAATCACGACACCATAATATCGACCCGGGATGACAATTCGATGGGCGGCCTGATTACAACAATTACTATGCTATCGCTGAAAAGAAAGGAACATGAAGATGAATCTGACACAGGACTTCCGTGTCGGTGTAGATTTCTTTCTGAATCCGGCTCCTGTTCTTTGCATCCAGACAAGCCTGGCGTATGCTGGTTGTACCCATTTTCGTCATGGATTCAAATCTATAATGGTAGGCCTCAGGTCCACGCTTCATTTCAATTAACGGGTGACTGTCCAGGCTTCTATACCGCAAGGAACTTGGAATCAATCAAAGAAGTGTTAGAAGAGTACTCTAAAACAATCTTTGATTACAACATGTCGATGATTCGAACGACTCGAGAGAGCCTTGGTGCATCCAACTGGGTAGAAGCCGAAAACGCGAATCTATGAAAGACCTTATTCTCTCATTAAATGTCATTATTTTCATACTTCATGAATTTGTAAATTACGGGGGCTAGATTATGTGCAGTCTTCTAGCACAATCAATATGATAATAACTACGTGGAATCCCCGTGCTAACCAGTACGTCGTCACTAAGAATTTTTTGTTCGCAAAAACAACACATACCGTTCTGTCTCGTATTTATTATACTCAAGATTCTATTAGAAATATTATCCTTCGTGATTATAACTCTACGCGCCAATCTTGATCTAGGCGTACGTCTATGTGTGTTTTAAGCGATTTGAGTCTTTTATACGAGAAAATTTCTACTATTACGATGTAATTGGGTCTAATGGCGTAACGAAGAGGGCTATCCTAATAATGATTTATTGCTACGGTAGACCTTGAGTTACAATTATTCCCATTTTGTTATGGCACTAACAATATCGTCGCAAGAGGGAGACCAAACCATGTACTTGTACTCTAGCTTGACCGGTTCGTTGGGTCTTAGCGTAGTTAGAAAGAAATAGTGCTGATCCCAATTCTGCAAGCTTAATAATTTAAATCAAGGGTTACCCACGTACAATTCTTCTTAACCAATTAGAACGTTTTAAGAGTGACATGAGCCAAAATTCATATGGAAAGAACTGACAAGTTCATCACAAGTGATCCCTCTATGGGATCTCCTCAACATTTTCCCATTGGACTTGCCGTTCCAATTCATCAGAATAAAGTCAAGGTTAGACGGACATATGGTTGGCTCTGTCCATTTGAGGGGTATAAGTCGGACAAATGGTTTAACGTTCAAAGGCATATCAACTCACAGCATGGATGGGGTTCTGAAGAGCCAGTGGATAGTAGAACCGGCGAAACAAGGGAAGAAAAAGTTAGGAACGCAATCACTCGAAATTTGCCCAATATTTTAACAACTTCTCCTGATTCATGTTCTAGTTCTATTGGTTCAAGACAATCATATATAGGATTTGGAGGAAGTGATATGGGTCAGAAATGGAATCATGCGTCAGCACCCAATGCCTTGTTGTCTCCTGCTTATGAAACCAACGTCAGAGTGCCGTTTCTTGAGGCCCAGGAGAAAAGAGTTCGGCAGCTTGGATGCGGTGGGACACCCTTGTAATCTTCCTGTCTGGTCTCAGCACGATCACGAAAGTTCGATTAATAGAATGAATCGATACTATAATGAAAATGCATCCTCAATGAGAAGCGGAAGTAACCCGAATACTGCAAGATTCTAGGCCCCGGAGGAGTTGTACAAGAATAAGCAATGCGGAAATGAACCGAACTTCATCCAAGAAAATATTTTGATGAATTCTTTACATGGTGGTCACATATTCCCGACAACGTGACTTAACCCTGAAACAATGTGTCTAATAGATCTGGCAACTATTAGCTTTATTTAGATAAGAATTAAGGGTATCACCAAAAGAAGCAGAGGAACATACTACGCCCACGTCCAATCTCTAGGTAGTGGAGGTTGAATTAGTATTAATTGAATCTGAATCAGTACCGGTATTTGAATTGGAATCTAGCGGTAAATTACTGATATCCCGGAATTCTTCATTCCAAGGTAGTATGAGCCGCTCATGAGCCGCTCATCAACCAAACAATGTAGCCCAAAAAACCATCAAACAGAAAACACACTCCAGAAATATTCACCAAATTAGCACATGATTTATTATTATTATCTAAAGCGCGTCATCTCCCAATTCTTTTCTTTTTTAACCAGCGAACCAATTCCTTATTCAAGTCATTGTTACTTACATCAATTAGAGGAATTCTTGCTTTATTTGAGGATTCCAAGACTTCTTTGAAAGAATTCATCTCTGCATAAGAAAGCCATGCCCAATGAACTATACCGTTCATCTGGTCTTTCACCACGTCTGCAGTAGACGGCAGTGAAACGTGCGCAAAAACTATTCCGTCACACCATTTGACCAAACTAGCTGTACCTTCAGGTGCAACACCAAGGGTCATATGTTTCACGAAATCTGAGAGTGTGTACTCTACCATTTCATGTACTATTATTTGTTCAATAGGAGAATGGGTAATTCTAATCAATGCACGGATAATATTCTTGAAGCGTTATAAAGATTAGAAATTAGAAATTGGGTCATGCCATAATTACATACTCGAAAAAATTGTATGTCGGACTCCGAAAAGATGTGCTATGCTGATTACATTCATCATATATTCTATTACGTGGAAGTTGAGTATTCAAGCCAAATTTTGAGGTGATAAGCTTCGAAGCTGATTATGCGTGTGGCTCCAAAATTTAATCTCGCCTTACAATAAACTAAACAAAAAAAAGGGAGAAGGATTCTTCGTCCTTCTTTATTTATCTAATTATTTTCGTTGTCTCCGTCTCCGTTATTGTCTCCGCCGTCTCCGTCTCCGTTATTGTCTCCGCCGTCTCCGTCACCACCTTCGTCAGCTGGTGGAGCTGCTGCACTTTGGTCAGCTGGTGGAGCTGCTGCACTTTGGTCAGCTGGTGGAGCTGCTGCACTTTGGTCAGCTGGAGGTAGTTGAGGAGCCTCGCATTGATTTGTGTCAGGATTTAGAACTTCTGGAGGTGTACACTCTGGAGTTGGAGGTAGTTGAGGAGCCTCGCATTGATTTGTGTCAGGATTTAGAACTTCTGGAGGTGTACAAACTGGGGCTTGTGCGATACCAGGACCCGCTAACTGCTGCTGCTGTTGTTGTTGTTGTCCTGCACCACCTTCTGGAGCTGCTGCACCACCTTCTGGAGCTGCTGCACCACCTTCTTCAAAACTGACAATAAAAGCAACTTCAATAATTGAAGCACCTTGCAACGTCTAAAATAAAAAAAAAGGAAGTAAAATGCTTCTAGTTTCCGCCTCCGTCTCCTCCGTCGTTGTTATCACCGCCTCCATCTCCGCCGTCGTTGTTATCACCGCCTCCGTCTCCTCCGTCTGGAGCTCCATCGTCAGCTGGTGGAGCTGCTGCACCTTCGTCAGCTGGTGGAGCTGCTGCACCTTCGTCAGCTGGTGGAGCTGCTGCACCTTCGTCAGCTGGTGGAGCT
>JAATVP010000132.1 GCA_014523625.1 Nitrososphaerales archaeon TH5896 | reverse complement strand
GATACAACCTCTTATGACGAATGGGTGCTAAGGGAGATAGACAAAAAGCTGAATATCCCCAGTGCAAAACACACCGAAGAATTGGGGCCTCTACTAGAAATCAGCGGTTAATTTAAATCAAGTTTCTTCTGCCCTAAAATTTATTCGTAAATTCTATGTTCTTTTCGTAAGTAACGTTGGCAATTCTAGTCATATACACAACATATCTGAAGAAAATATCTCTGTACGACTTGACTGGGGTCTAAACAGACATTCAGTCTTATATACTATAGTGAGCGTGGCCTTAGAGGCATGTTTTAGAGGGATAGTTACACACGGAATGGAATGCTTTGATTATCAACGAGCCAGACAAGAATTAGAGATTCCTGAAGACTATGATGTTATGGCCATGGTCGCTATTGGAAAGAAGGGATCAAAAGAAAAACTCCCTCCTCCGCTTAAAGATAGGGAATCTCCGACTGATAGAAAACCCTTGACAGAAATAATCATGGAGGGGAAGTACCGACCCTGACACTTGAATCGCTGCTTCTTATCCTTTGACTAGTCTTTTCGATGGAATCGAACAATCGATTCAGTCTTGTGCGCGATCCCACAACTCATATTATTTTAGGCATCATTTTTTCTAAATCATACCAATAAGCGTGATTAAGTGCAATTGTATATCTTCCCCCCAAAAAGTAATTCTAAACTGATCCGCATATACGTCATGAAGGGCCTTAAGTAACTCGTGAAAGTGCAGTATTGAGTCAGGCACTAATTTATTATGTCTGCTATTTGGAGCATTACTTCCATCAACGTTAAATCATTCCGGGGTTAATAAAATGGTATTGAGTACTTACAATAAAACAGATTCCAAATCTCGTCTTCATCTGGACCATATTTACAATCCAACATCGATGGATGAATTAGCTAAGCATCGAGCTGAAACTGGGAGCCTTGACAGCCAGATCAATCTTCATCACGAAAAGCCTAGCATATTCGAAAAAGTTCTAGTCGTTGGCTTAGGTCAGCTTGGCCTGCCAGTAGCAAAGTATCTTACTGATAGAGGTTTTGATGTCTATGGATATGATATCAATAACGCAGCTATGGAACGGGCAGAAAGAATAGCTTCTGTTAGGAAAGCAACCAATCTGAATGAGATTGATGTATTCATTTTTTGCGTTTCGACCCACAAGCCTGAGGATATGTTTTCCCCTCAGGTAGATGGACTATTATCGATAGTTAAGGAAATTTCAAAGGAAGCCAAAAATGGTGCACTTGTATCAATAGAGAGTACTATTCCAAGAGGAACTTCTAAGAAGATATTTGAGTTGCTCAACCACAGATTACATGTTGCACATGCACCTCATAGATTTTATTCATTAGAAGAAAAAGATCATGGAATTAACCAGCTTCGTGTTATAGGAGGAATGTGCGACTGTTGTCTTAAAAATGCCATACAGTTCTATGGATATTCCGCAGACACTGTTGAGAATGGTATAATGAATGGTAAAGATGGTAGTTGTAACAGTATTGTTCTTCATGGAAGTACCACTTATAGCAGAAAGGATATAGCCAGGAACGGTAGTCTCGAAAGTACCAAAAGTTTGGGGATACCTTTGCATCCTGTATCTAACATCGAAATAGCCGAGATATCAAAGATTGCCGAAAATGCTCATAGGTACTTGCAAATAGCTTTTGCAGAAGATCTCTATCTATATAGTCAGGCAAACGGAATAAACTTTGCAGAATTAAGAGAGGCTCTGAATACTAAATGGAATGTAAATATACTTGAACCGAGGGACGGAATAGGTGGCCACTGTTTACCTAAAGATACCAAGATGTTCTTGCAATCGTCGCATTCTCAAAACAAGAGCAAAATATTAAGTGCCGCCATCGAAGTCGACCACACCTATAGAGAATATAGACAGGCAAAAAATATTGCTTCAAAGCAAAGAAGCGGGAATCGGATATCCTAGATCTATCTGATGGCAGTTTTAAACACAGTTATTGGGCATCAATTTGAGAATCTGAAGGCAAAAAATGTTGCTTTTCTCGCTTTTCTAGTTCTTACAACTCTGCTGGTCGTATACTCTGTTATGTTACTACTACAGGATATTTCAATCTTGGGCGAATCACCCGAGCAACCCATCCCTTCTTACTTGTACACCTCAAGTTTAGATTCTTCTTTATCCTCAAGTCCACCTGATATTGAAATCGTTTACCCAAATAGTGATCAAACTGCAAATACTGATCAAACTGCAAATACTGAAAGCGATTTAGAAATTTCAGGCATCTCAAATTATGATCCTCGTAATACTTGCCACGTATCAGTTATTATTAACGACGTAAAACCTTACAGAAAGACAGTCCCTACGGGGGGCGACATGAAGAGCGAATATTCTACATGGAAGTATGTCATTGAATCTGACTCCAACACAATAAGACAAGGCGATAACAAGATAACAGCGAGGTTACTATGTGCGGGGAAGAATGGGGAGGATATTAGAAAATGGGATAGTGTCGCTATCATTGGCCAGTCAGGTAACGAGAGAGATAATGGAAGCCTAGATAAGGAGACTTTGGCCCTCACAATAGAGGCCGGATCTACCCCGGGTATCTCGTCGCCAACAATTGAGATAGATCGTAACACGTTCGTCGAGATAATCAATAATAGAATAGATGACAGCTCCGAGGATATCCGAAACGCTATTAGGGATTCTATCCTGTCTGTATATACTGGATAATCTCGCCCTAGTTAGGCGAGTTAGGTAAAATGCTATACTATTGGGCATGGACATGCATAGTCCCGATACATCACGATTGATGAGACATGAAGCATCGATCGATGTCAAATCGCTTAGTCATTCATAAGTTTCAAGGTGTCTATTAGGGCCCCAAGACTGCAAAATCCTGGCAGATGTTTTAGGGTATGATGCTGTGAATACGGACAATGACAATGACACAGTGTATAAAATTCTGTCTCGCATTGATTTGCATTGTCACATATTTGGAGCTGCAGTTCCGTCACGGCTATATAAAAGGACAGTGATATTGAACTTATGAAAGCCCAGAAGAACATTGTGATTTGTGGGAATTCCTTTTATTACGATCATCAAAGCGAGCAAAGGCACGAAAAATCTTACTTTCCAGCCGGCGGCGCAAACAGAACATGATTTTAGCAATCTCAAATTCAATGCGCATTCATAATTACAATTTCCAGAAATACGATAAATACCATAAGGCCTTTATGATAGGGATAGCAGTAATTTTCCCTCAAAAATGAAGGTGATTTCTTTGCCGTGTAAATGTAAATTAGGATGGGACGAAAGAGAAACATCTTTGATCATGTGTAATATTCATTACAATGCGTACCTTGATGCGGGACTCAACACCGCAGCAGATGATTTCATCAAGACTGTAGCTAGTCCTAAGGGCTCACATTACTCTCATGAAATACTAGAGAGTCTAAAGTAGATTAATTTAGGTAATAGAGTTAGAGTTGTTTTTCGAAGTGGTGATTCCGTAAATTAGTCTAAGTTAGTCAATTTTGCTAAAGATCCTTAAAAGCAAAGGCAGGCACGTGATCCCGAGATAATGGCAGCAGGGATGTCGGCGACCAACCACCCATATCGGATCATGCACATGGGTAAGATATTGTTTCCCGTTATATACAATAGATGGGAAACGGATTTAATTTCATTCCATTTATAGATCATATAGTTCATAATACAAGGAGCTAATGTCTATAGTCTTTGTTTGTCACCCAACGTTTTTAAGCTACAGGTGTTATAGTATCATGCTTCTTTGATGACATAGCAGCAGAAAGATGCTAGGTTTCAACACAGATAATGCATTGCAAGGCTGTCCCAGGATGTTCCTTATTTCCTCATCAGGACTACGGCTCCCGGGACGTATTCATTTTAATTTGAGTACAGAAGTAGAAGCAGATTTAATACTTGATACATTAGGATATGGTTTCCTGATTCATTAAAATTAACTAATTGATCCTTCATTTTGAGTAGCTGATTTAACATAGAGGATGTCCCTAGATCGATTATGCAAACCATTTTCAGATCACTTACCCGGGCATATGATTTGTCAGCCTATTTTGATGATAATAGTGAAGTATTTTGCTCATTTTCATTTCGCTGTTAGATCTTATCCCGACATTGTATTGAATAAGCTATGACCTAATTGCTAATTTACTGTGAATTACTAGTAATTAGTATTATCATAGTGGTCATTGGTATAAGCTATATTTGGAACCGGGCTATACATTTATCTTTTGGGATAAGAGCCCCAATGTGGGGCTTTTATGACAAAAGTCACACAATACTTGGATATGATATTTCAAATCCCTTATCTATGCAAATAGTTTTAAGCAATACCTTATATTTTAGGTACTACCTGATAATATTGAGTAAATATTGAAAAATTGTAGTAGGTGCTTCAGAAAGTTACCCCTATGGAGACAGACTTATTTAATGACGACGATAATGCCATATGCAGAGACTGTTGGATTAATCAGAATTTTGAGCCAACTACCCAAGCTAGTCAGAGGTAATGTCACGAGATGCATATTCAACCCTCACTTTGTTATTAGTCTCATACTTTAAAATCAGGCTTGTGGAGAGCATGTTTCTTTAAGTATCGACCCATTATCAATTTGCAAATTGTAATTTTTCGCTAAATACTGAGCTTGTGTTAATAAACTTGACATTATTTAAAATTCAGGTACTTTTACTATATTCCATCAAATTGGATATATGATTATCATATAGTTAGAGTATGTTAATAGGATTTCGTATAGCTAAAGCTTATTTCTTCTGATTCTGTTACCAATTGGACACTATGAAATCAGAATTAGCACTGAGTAATTTATATATAAAGAATGGAGCTACTAATTGTGGCTAATCAGACCATACAAACAAGAAAGGTATTTCCTGGTAAGACTTTACATTATGGCAATGAAGCTCGTAATAAAGAGGGGCTTAAAGGAAGGTTAATCATTGTTGAAGGAATAGATGGATCCGGAAAATCAACTCAGATTCATCTCTTAGAACAATGGCTACGGTCTAGGAATATAGCTGTATTCCTTACAGAATGGAATTCTTCCGATATGGTCAAACAGATTACTTCTAAAGGAAAAAAGAAGGGTAAGCTTACCCCAACCACGTTTAGTCTACTACATGCAACAGACTTCGCAGATAGATACGAGAGAAAGATCCTTCCACTTCTTAGAGCAGGCTATATCGTCATGGCCGATCGATATGTCTATACAGCATTTGCTAGAGATATAGTGCGAGGGTGTAGTAGAAATTGGGTCTACAAAGTCTATAGTTATGCCTTAAAGCCAGATCTCACATTCTATTTTAAAGTCCCTATTGATGTGGCGATTGAAAGAATTTTAGTGGGACGACCAAAACTGAAATACTATGAAGCAGGGATGGATTTGAATCTCAGTAACGACCCGTATGAAAGTTATAGAATTTTTCAACAGAGAATAATTGATGAATATGACGTTATGGCACAGGACGAAGGGTTCGCTGTAATCGACGGAACATCTGCCATCGAGGAGCAGCAGGCACAAG
>JAATVP010000131.1 GCA_014523625.1 Nitrososphaerales archaeon TH5896 | reverse complement strand
TGCCAGATTTAGATAAGGGATTTTCTACGCATATCCAGTTAAAAGAAACTATCGAGATACTTCAACTAATACCCATCATTATTTTTCTGGCTTCCGGCTGGGGAAAGATCTCGTGTAAGGTCCTAGGTTTCCTGTCCTCGAAGACGACATCTGAATGCCATTTGGAACCAAAGGCCGTAAGCTGGAGTAGAATAGGCATTGTATCTCTACCTTTTTCGGTAAGCCTCCACACTACCATAGTTGGTTGTCTTTTTCCTCCAACACATTCAATAAATCCTTCGTCCTCTAGTTCTCTTAGACGCATTGATAGAACTCTTGGAGTAAGACCTGGGATAGATTCTAAGATTCTATTGAATCTTACAATCTTTAGAAAGCCTATGTCTCTCAGTACTAGCAAGGTCCATTTCTTTCCAAGTACGCCCAAACTAGTCTTAATTGGGCACTGCACGAACTTGACTTGGGGCCAAATCACACTATCATCTTCTTTGCCGGCCAATTGTGCTTGCTGATCCTCGGCGAATTGCGACAACTATACTCATGATCCGTTTCATCCTTTATAAAACTATACTTAGTATATTGCATTTCAAAGAAATCAAACAGGCCCGACACAACTAGAGGCTCAGACAGGTATTCATAAACGGTAAACCCTTCAAATAAAGTAAGGAAGGTAATAAGATTGGATGTGCAGCTTGCTAGATTTTCTTGCTATTGAGGAGTAGCGGTTGTAGATAGAGTTTCAATAAACACTAGCATACTTTAGACGCCCACCAAAGGACCTGGGTAGAAGACAATATATTGGCCGTCTACCAATGAGACTTGCCTATCGTGGTATTATTGGGATGAATCGGCCTTAATTCAATTGCGTATTTAGATCATTTAGAATATAGAATTTAATCAAACGCGTGGACGGCTTTGAAGAATGGGGTTTCATTCTTGAGGTCATTTAACATTCTTTTCAACTCCTGTACCGACCTTTTCTTACGTCCTAATCTGTCTTCTGCGATACCTATTCACTCTATACCCTCTAGACCTAGTTTGTTAGCGTTACCTTAAGTATCTATGACGTTTTGTTAGAAAGACATTATAGGGTCTATGACGTTTTGTTAGAAAGACATTATAGGGGTTTGATGCGGTAGCGCAAGATGATGGCTGCATCAGGCCTTAACAGCTTAACCTTTTTCTGATTCCCACATTATGTGATCTTCGACGTACATATCTCAAAGATATTATTAATCAGTCACGATATCTCTTTATTCGATTAAAATGATCATGGCTAGTAACTTGGTAAGTTCAATATTAGAAAAGATTGTAATAGCAACAAAGCTTCTTGATTGCTATAATAGTAAACAGATTCTTATCCAAACAGTTGGTACTAGTTAATAGTACTACTTTTGGATTTGTTATCTTTTCTTTCATCTGTGATTGTATGAAATGAAGCATAACTATGAGAAAAGCATGACGAAAAGAAAATATGATGAAGTATTAGATGTATATAGAGGCACATAAACTATTATACTACGGTTATAAGATAGAACTATCTGTGTAATCAATTGCACATATCGGTTATTAAATGAAAAGAAAAGAGTTACCAGGGTAGTGCGACCCAGGGTAGTCAAGTAATGTAGGTCGCACACCCACGAGACTAAATGGATTACATATTTACATTGACAAATCTACTTTAAGTTGATTCCGTCATTAGATCCCATAGATAGCGTCAGGTCTTTTTACACTGTATACTACATAGACTAAAGACGAAATGAACTTAAAGTTGATCTTTCTATTTATCTTTCAGAGAGAAACCGTAGTCATTTTGGTGGACGGCCATGAGGTCTCTAAAGGTGTCATTCATTTTTCGTGGTTGTCCCACCTACACATTTCAAATATCAAAGACTTTTAATTCGAATTATTCGATAGTTTTTAAAATGAATGTTTTCACGTGTCATATAATTTATCCGATGGATGTTATTGATATTAATGCCAGTCAGTATTCTGAATATTTGTCCACAATCTGGAGTATTAGTCCCGCCAGCGATAAATAATACCAGTGTCATATAATAAATATGAATGAAATATGACGAATCAAAAAGTTGCAATTGTAACCGGCGGTAATTCTGGTATTGGGCGGGCAACTGCTGTTGCTCTTGCAAAAGAGGGAGCTAAAGTTACAGTAGCTGCACGACGAGCGAGCGAGGGGGAAGAAACTGTTCGTCTAATCAAAGAAGCTGGAAGCGACGCCATTTTTGTGAAAACCGATGTGGCAATCGAAAATGATGTCAGCTCGCTTGTAGAAAAAACAGTCGACACATACGGCAGACTTGATTATGCTGTTAATAATGCAGGTATAGGAGAGAAAATGACTCCGCTGGTGGAGCAGACATCAGAAAAGTTTGATCAGATCATGAACACAAATGTCAAAGGTATATGGCTATCTATGAAATATGAAATTCCGGAAATGATTAAAAACGGAGGGGGAGCCATAGTGAATACATCTTCTGGAGCTGGTTTGGTGGGATTTCCACAGATGTCCGTTTATATCGCGAGCAAACATGCCGTGCTAGGACTGACCAAGTCAGCTGCACTAGAATATGCCAAGTCAGGAATACGAATAAATGCCATCGCTCCAGGTGGAGTCGAAACTGACATGCTTATGCAAACTGTCGGAGATGATCACCAGTTTCTAGAAACATTCAGATCAATGCATCCAATTGGACGGATTGGAAGACCAGAAGAGATTGCAAATGCGGTAGTTTGGTTATTGTCTGACAAAGCATCTTTTGTCTTAGGTCACACATTGTTAGTTGACGGAGGTATAGTCAGCCGGTGATGCTTAGAAATTCATACGGCAAAACCATTACAGAGGTCCAGACATTAGCCTACATTCTTAGATTTGTTTCTGAGGGGAAAACTGAAAAGCAGATTATTGAAGTATTTAATGGCGATATAAAGCTCGTGAGGACTTGGATCGAGACATTAATGGAAATACATTTCATCGCAATGAATTCTTTTAATGAGTTAGCGATAACACCAGACGGTAAAAACTATCTTGATAAATTTCATTTACAGTAATGATTCAAATTGAAAGATTTATCCTGGAGTTATAAAGATCATATTGAGTAACAAGTTACATATCATAATGTTTATGTAATTATTTTAACTCAAATATATCTCGAATTAAATGAAAAATTCTGGACTTAATTTATCATACGACTCACTAATGAAAAAAACTAAACTTTCTTCTGATCCTACAAGTATTGAAAGAAGCAATAATATTGTCTTGCGGCCTACTCATCCAATTTATTTTGTAATTTGTAATTCGTGTTATTGGTGTGCAACTTATTTTGGAATCGTTGACTTGGATTTTTTATCATCACAAATTATTAGTTGTCATGGATGCAAATCTCATAATACAGAGCTAATACCACTCAGAACAGACGAATCATTTCGAATTGAATATAATCATATTCGAGGGGTGGAAATTAAATTTTTATAAGAATTGAATCCTATCATGTTCACCAATACCTCGGAGAATGTATGCCTCTCACGCTTGAATATGTCGAGAAGTTGTTCGTGCTCCTACATACAAATATTTAATCAGAATTGACAAAGAAACCAATTTAAAGACTGGAGATATTTCGCCCGGCGATGCGTACCGTAACTATTAATAGTAAATACATGCAAATAGGTTTGTTACGGATGTAGGATGGCTCGACCGGATTTTGTTGAAGTAGCAAAAGTAGATGAAGTACCTGTTGGCAGAATGAAGCATATTGAACTTAATGGAAAGGAGATAATGATCGTGAATCTAGATGGTAAGTTTTATGCGCTAAACGATAGATGTAGCCATACAAATGCACCACTATCTATGGGACATATCCAAGATAGCATTATAACATGTCCCATGCATGGAGCAAGATTTGATATCACCACAGGAAAAAAGGTATCAGATCCAAAAATGCCATCATTCGACATTGGCTCTTTACCAATAAATATGCAAAAGTATATGGAATATGCTGGTCAACTTTTATCTCGCATCAAAACATATGATCAGGATAGTTATGAGGTAAGAGTTGAGGGTAACAGTATAAAGCTTAGACTTTGACATTGGATTTTGATATCAATACACGTTATATTTTGCATCACAGTATGCATACTTGGGACTAAATTCTTTTGTATATGATCAAGAAGACGCAACCACCGCGCCTAAATGCAATCCAGATTGACTGATTATTCTTGGAATGAACCTTGGGCATCCAATCTGATATGTCCATGTTGGTTTAGTAGGTGAACAAATACAGTGGATCAATCGTTCTCTTATATTCAAGGATGACATATATCAAGATCACGAACTCCAAGAATAGTACTTCAAGGGGGCTTCCTCTGGCTAGGTCTCGTATTGAGCAGACATTTCCAAAATTAACATCACAGCAGATAAGTCGCATTACACCTCGCGGACAAATGCGTACCATACAGCGTGGCGAGATTCTCTACGAGCAAGGCGATAATGCAGTACCTTTCTTTGTGATTCTCTCCGGAGAGCTCGAAATTGTGCGTCCATTGAGTACGGCCGCTGTAGAGACCCTTGTCGTGGTATTAGAATCAGGACAGTTCACTGGGGAGGTCAATACCCTCATAGGCCGCCGGACCCTCTTCCGCTTACGTGTCTCTAAACCAGGTAAAGTAATCGAATTGGATCGACAGCATATGCTCGCGCTTGTGCAGAGTGATGCCGAACTAGGCCAAATCTTCATGCGAGCTTTCATTCTCCGTCGAGTTGAATTAGTGGCGGCTGGCATGGGAGACGTTGTCTTATTAGGGTCCAGACATTCAGCCGGTACACTTCGGATCAAGGAGTTTCTGACGCGCAACGGACACCCCTACTCATTCATAGACCTCGAACATGATCCTGAAGTACAGAACCTATTGGATAGTTTCCATATTGCAACCAGCGAAATACCCGTGGTCATTTGCAGAGGAAAAATTGTACTCCGAAATCCTAGTAACCAAAAAATCGCAGACTGCCTTGGCTTTAATGAAGCTATCGACCAAATCCATGTACGCGACCTCATCATCATCGGCGCCGGTCCCTCTGGATTGGCTGCGGCAGTGTATGGAGCTTCAGAAGGGCTTGATGTTCTGGTTCTGGAAACGAGCTCGCCGGGCGGCCAGGCAGGTTCAAGTTCAAGAATCGAAAATTATTTGGGATTTCCCATGGGTATCTCAGGACAAGATCTTGCAGGACGGGCATACATTCAAGCACAGAAGTTCGGCGCAGAGATTCTCATCACCAAGGGCGTGCAGCTCCACTGCGACCATAAACCTTACGTTGTCGAAGTCGAGAACGGAACTAGAATTCCGGCACGAACTGTCGTGATTGCAACCGGGGCTTCCTATCGGAAGCCGCAATGTGAAAAATTGCCGCGCTTTGAAGGCGCTGGTGTCTATTACGCTGCGACTCCTATGGAAGCGCAATTGTGTCAGGGAGAAGAGGTGGTCGTTGTTGGTGGAGGAAACGGAGCAGGTCAGGCTGCCGTGTTCCTTGCTGAGAGTGCAAAGCGCATACACATGCTCGTCCGATCTGCAAATTTGTCCGACAAGATGTCTCGATATCTGATTAGCCGAATTGAAGAGACGCCTAATATAGTATTTCGACCATACACAGAGATCATAGGACTCCAAGGAGGCGATCATCTAGAATCCGTAGGATGGCGAAATAATCAAACGGGATTGACTGAGGAGCATAATATCCGACATGTATTCCTCATGACTGGTGCCGACCCGAATACCGGTTGGCTCGATGGCTGCATCGCACTTGACTCTAAAGGATTTATCAAGACAGGGCTAGATATTTCGCCTGAAAACCAAAGTGCTGCACATTGGCCTCTTACTCGTCAGCCG
>JAATVP010000130.1 GCA_014523625.1 Nitrososphaerales archaeon TH5896 | reverse complement strand
ATTTTATGCTTTGTACATGACAGATGATTATGAATTATCAGCTTTCACAAAAGAGCATTTGATATATACACCTGCCCAGTTAGCAGTTAAACCAAAGTACGATGGAGAGGTGCAAATTAAGATAGATAGGATGGGTGCTAACCATGGTAATGGATGACCCTGTGTTTTTGGCAGTTTCTGCCTTAACTGTCGGTTCAGCTATAGTGGCGCTTGAAACAAGGGAACTCATCTATGGGGGAATAGCGCTTGCGATCTCTATGCTAGGTATCGCAGGATTCTTCCTTCTTCTTGATTCTCCTTTCGTTGCCATGTTTCAGATACTTGTTTATGTTGGTGCTGTTGCCGTGCTGATTATCTTTACTGTGATGCTTGTTAGAACTCAGGCATTATTTTCAACCAAGGAAGATAAAGGAAGAAAGGCTTCTGGAGTTGTCCTTGTACTTATATTTATGATTGGCCTTGGTGCGTTGTTACTAGTGTCAGGACTAAGTAACCCGCAGCTAATGAATCTGCAGATGCCCCCGGTTGATTTCAAGGCCATAGGGGAGGAGATGTTAACTTACTACTCACCAGTGTTGATTGCTTTGGGATTGGTTCTTGGTGGGTCCATTATCGGAGCACTTGCGCTGGCAAGAAGGGAGGATATAGAAACAAAAGATGGTTGAGATAATTGATTATGTAATGATTTCGACAATTCTATTTGGAATTGGAATTTATGGACTTGTCGCCAAACGCAGTGCAATACGGATGATCTTTGCGATCGAAATAGTCGCAAATGCAGCTAATCTAAACTTGGTAGCTTTTTCACGTGGTCTATCTAATGTACAAGGACAAACGTTTGCTCTATTCTCAATCGCAATAGCTGCAGCCGAAGTCGCTGTGGGGCTGGGAATAATTATCATAGCATACAGACTTTACAAAGAAATTGATGTTGAAGAATTCAAGTCATTGAAAGGGTAACAAGATAGTTGGCCGAATCCTTTTATTTAATGGTTGCAATATTTCTACCTGTTCTCCTTTCTCCTGTAGCTTTTATATTGGGTAGAAAGAAAGGAATTCAACTAGTTACTTGGTTCTCATTTGGAGTACTTGCGATCTCTACTTGTTTTCTCATGGCTCCTATTCTATCAAATGGTAATGACAACCCTGTTTACGAGGAATCATACTCATGGAGCCAGTTCGGTAATTTTGGACTTAGATTAGATGGCCTTAGTATACCATTTGCTATAATCATCAACATATTATGTACAGTACTTGCTTTATATTCCAAGCCATACATGTTGCACAAAATCCAGGAGGATGCAGACGCACAATTTGGCGGACATCCTTCTGATCATGGCAATCGACCAACCAGTTCAGGCAGTGGATTTGAGCACATTGCCTCATCTTCCTCCTCCTCCTCCTCCTCTTCTCCATCTACACAAACGGATATCGAGAGCACCTCTCAGATGACGACCCTAGTTGAAAAGGAGAGCTATGTAAGGACACAAACGGGGCTGTACTTTGCACTTTATCTTACATTCTCAATGGGAATGCTGGGGACTGTCTTGGCTACTAACCTCATCGAGTTTTACGTCTTTTTTGAGCTGATGCTAGTTCCAGCATTTTTAATGGTTGCGTTCTACGGATATGGGGCAAAACGAAGAATAGCTCTAATGTTTTTGTTCTGGACACACGTCGGTGCCGTGATTCTACTCTTAGGGCTTCTGGCGATGGGCTTTTTTGCGGGCGGATTTGATTACGTTACCGTAAAAGAGAATGCGAGCAAGATCCCTGTAGAATGGATGTCATTAATAATCTTCTCATTAGTGATTGGTTTAGGAGTAAAGCTTGCTGCATTTGGCCTGCATATCTGGCTTCCGTACGCGCACTCTGAGGCTCCCACCCCTATTTCTGCTCTGTTATCGCCGGCGATGATCGGTATAGGTGCATACGGCCTTCTCAGGCTATGGATGGATCTTTTGACCGGAGACTATACACAATACAGCATATACATCAACATTTGGGGATTGATTACCATGATCTATGGAGGTGCGATGGCTTTGATGCAAGATGACATCAAAAGAGTTCTTGCATACTCTAGCATTAGTCAGATGGGGTACATCCTGTTTGGTCTAGGATCTGAAAGCGTTTTGGGTATCAGCGGAGCTACACTGATCTATGTTTCTCACGGCCTGGGAAAGGCATTGCTCTTCATGATGGCCGGCTCAATTATCCTCCAAACAGGAACGAGAAGCATGAGTCAATTGGGTGGGTTAGCTGGAAAGATGCCATATACGGCGGTCTTGGCAATGATCGGTGGTCTTACCATCATAGGGATACCTCCTACTAGTGGATTTATGTCTGAATGGATAACCTTTAACGGTGCTCTTCAATCAGGCATAGAGCATGCTGAAACTATTCGAGTGGTCGTATTCGCATTGGGATTGGTTGCAACCCTACTTACTGCCGGCTACATTCTATGGATGTACAAAAGAGTATTCTTTGGCAAGATCCCAGAGAGACTCATCCACGTCAAGGATTCAAACAGATATATCACGGCAACAATGGCATTTTTAGCAGCAATGACCTTAATCGTAGGAGTCTATCCTGACATGTTCCTTGTTCCAATTACCGGTTATATCACCAACATGTTTTCAAGCACTCCTGAGGTTCTTCCCTTACCGACTGCCGATGGTAGCGGCGCCGGCAATGGTGACGGCGGTGTAGAGGGAGTAACAAATGTAACTTCCTCCTCTTCCACGCAACCAAGTCAAGTTGCAGACGCTATCAGTGCTTACGCTGAGCTGCACAGTGTAATCTTGAGTGAGAACCCAAATCGACTAAACGTGTACCAGCAATCACTACTGTACTATTATGATCCAAATTTGGCGGGAAATAGAGGAATAGACAACTCAGTAGGTGAAGATGCAGGAACGGGAGCAGAAGCCAAGGGAGGTTCAGCCTAACTATGACGACAGCTGAGGGAGTCATGGGATTTCAAGGAATAGCGATAAACGTCTGGCTAATCTGGATGCTGCCTTTTATAGGTGCGGCGTTGATGCCAGCATTACGGAGAAATAAACCAAACCTTTTAAACTATACTGCCGTAGGCTTCTCGCTGGCAAGTGCGATACTTGCTGCCACATTGATACCACTTGCACTAACGGATTCAGAAGTTCACAGTCAAATAAATTGGATTAGCGCATTAAATCTGGACGCAGGAATTCTGGCAGATCCCCTTGCGATTATTATGACCAATGTTGTAGCCTGGATATCATTTCTGATTTTTGTTTATTCAGTAGGTTATCTGCATGGTGAACGTGATCTCACAAGATATTGGTTCTTTATGTTATTCTTTATCGGATCGATGCAGCTAATTGTTCTCTCTGATAATTTGCTGATGCTCTTCTTCGGTTGGGAAGGTGTTGGACTGGCCTCGTACGCCTTGATAGGCTTTTGGTATTACGATAAAAAGAAGGACTATGTTGGCAGAGAGCGTCATATGGCACTGGGGATCCCAATGTGGGCTTCTCCAACCCACGCGGGAATGAAGGCGTTTCTTATGACCAAAGCTGGGGACATAATGATGCTTGCAGGAATGTTTTTGATCTTTATTTATGCAGGAACATTTGGATTCAAGGAGCTTGTTGCAGATCAGAGCTGGGCTATAGAGATGAGTAGTCAGAATTTGCTCGTCCCGGCTGCAATCTTGCTATTTGGAGGGGCAGTAGGAAAGTCAGCACAATTGCCATTAAATGAATGGCTTTTAGAAGCTATGACAGGCCCAACATCCGTGTCTGCTTTGATCCATGCCGCAACTATGGTCAAGGCCGGTGTCTTTTTGGTGGGAAGGATTGGTCCACTTTTCTTTGCTCTTGCTGCATTTGATATGGCACAATTCTTTGAAGTGATTGCTTGGGTTGGAGCCATTACAGCATTCTTGTTGGCGACTCAGGCATTGGTAAACCCAGAAATCAAGAAGGTGTTGGCTTATTCTACAGGGTCTCAAATTGGTTACATGATGATGGCCCTTGGGATCGCTGGCCTCTCCACTCAGTTTGTTGACGGTTACACCGCTGGCTTTTTCCAACTAATCAGCCATGCGTTATTTAAGGCATCGCTTTTCATGGGGGCAGGAGCATTGCTTCATGCTGTCGGTTCAAGGTTCCTTACTGATATGGGAGGAGTAAGAAAACACATGAAGAAAACATACATCTTTATGCTGCTTGCAGGCCTATCGCTGGCCGGTGCTCCGCTTGTCACCTCTGGATTCTGGAGCAAGGATTCGATTTTTGCTGCTACGCTGGAATCCGGATACACATATGCTATTCCTCTATTCGCAATAGCCGTTATTGTCGCGATCATGACGGCATTCTATACATTTAGAATGCTGGGAATGGCCTTCTTTGGAGATCCGAGCAAGCATCTTAAGGAGATGGATGCAAAGGGCCACCACGTGCATGAAGTTAGTAAAGTCATGTGGGTACCATTTGGAATATTGGCCGGCGCTACAATCGCAATTGGCCTTATCGGGATCCCATTTGAAGAAGAATTGCACAACGTCTTCGCTGCGTATTTGGATACATCATTTGGGATTCCAGAAGAAGGATCCACTCAGGGCGAAGTAATGACAGGTCAACAAGGCCCAGGAGGAGATGAAAGTGAAGAAGAACGAGAAGTAGAAGGCAGATTTGAGATTAACTACGCGGCAGTTGCTGCCTCAGTGATAGCGTTTGGGGTTGGTGGAGGCCTTGGGTATCTTTTCTACATAGCCAGGAAGCTAAACCCCGAGATTATCTCGAAAAGCATCGTAACTCGTGCGATTTGGAAATTCCTGTACAATAGGTGGTATCTCAACTCTATACTATATTGGGGAACGGTCATTATTCCTATGCTAATATACAGGATAATTTGGCGATACTTTGAAAGTACAATTATCGATGGTATCAATCCTGCTTTTCAATTCTCCATGTCATCGTTTTCCAAAATAGTAAAGGCTGGACAGACAGGAATTACACAGACATATCTCTTTGTATTTGGAGTAGGCATCATGATCTTGGTGATGTTACTGCTAATATAGAGGAAGGCAGGGAGAGAAAGAGGAGTAAGAGGCGAGCAAAAAGAAAATGGTGGACATACTTTCTACACCAATTCTTGTTACAACTATACTTGCTGCAGTTGGTCTGGGTATTCCAGTCCTTGATGCCTTAAGAAAGGAACGAGGTGCTAACAATAACAAGATATACAGCATGATCGCTTTTGGCGCACTTGTCCTTTCAATTGGTATCGTTATTTTTAGAGTCCTAAGTGGCGAGGTCCTTCCAGCTGTTGCATTTGGTAACGAAGTCTTATCAGATGACATGTTTGGGTCATTTTTCGCCGTCGCATTCCTCATTGTCTCTATTGTGGTAGCTGCTTCTTCGTGGACTTATATGAAAGGAAGGGCAAATCCGGCGGCTTACTATTCACTATTATTATTGTCAAGTATCGGAATGGTCCTTATTGGATATTCCACAGATTTGGTAATGCTTTTGGTCGCATGGGAGCTGATGTCCATACCTACTTATGCTTTGGCCGCTTTTGCGAAGCGGGATCCCATCTCAAATGAGGCAGCTATTAAGTATTTCATGTTTGGAGCTCTGTCTTCAGCGATTCTTGTATTTGCCATTGGATTAGTTTACGGCATAACGGGATCAACGAATATCGGTGTCGCAGTCACGACATTTGCCACACTCGGCCCTGAACTAGTTCCAGTTGGTTTATTGACTATAGGTCTCTTCATTGCTGGTTTTGGCTTCAAGATGGGCCTGGTGCCATTTCATATGTGGCTCCCAGATACCTATGAAGGATCACCTACCACTATCAGTGCCCTGCTAGCTGCCGGAACAAAGAAGGCTGGATTTGCAGCAGCTATCCGTGTCGTCATCCTGGGAATGTTTGCCTTGAATACGGATTGGACATTAACTTTGGCGATATTGGCGGTATTCACAATGACATTGGGCAACCTAGCTGCAATTATGCAGAAGAGCGTCACTAGGATGCTTGCGTATTCAAGTATTGCCCAGGCAGGCTATATGCTCATAGGCATGGCCCTGGCACCGTACTCTCAGGAGGCTCTCACTGGTACGCTCTTTCAAATTTTTAATCATGCAGTTATGAAATCTACCGCTTTCATTGCAGCCGCATGTGTGGCAGTTGTTCTTGCTAGCTATAGCTTGGAAAAGTATCGAGGCCTTGGCAGACGAATGCCTATCACTGCCATCTGCCTGTCGATCTCGCTGTTGGCATTGGCTGGTATTCCTCCTCTAAATGGGTTCTGGAGCAAGCTGGTGCTATTTGGCGCGGCAATAGATAGTGGTCCTTTGGTTGAATGGGGGCCCTACCTTGCTATTGCTGGTGTTCTCAATAGTGCACTATCTCTTGCCTATTATGTCTGGATCATGCGCAAGATGTACATGGAAGAATCACCTGATATGAGTCGCGTTAAAGAGCCGAGGGCAATGGTAGCAGTATTGATTTTCGGGGCCGTCTTCATGGTAGGATTCGGAATTTGGCACGCTCCAATCCTTGAATTCGCCTCAGAAGCCGTTCCCAACCTCGCCGAAACAATGACAATTATATCTACAAATTCGACAGAGGTTAGTAGTGGTAGCGGCACTGGTGTTAATGAGGTTCCAGGAGTTTTCCCTCCTCTATCCTCATCATTTATGCTTGAACAGGCAGAAGGGACTCATACCAATTAAATGACTACCCTTTGTGAATTCGTTCATTAATAAGATCTGATTTTTATTTTCTCCTATTTATAATCAAATCAACCTGAAATACTTTAGATATCAATACTCAGAAGATAGCGTACTAGAACAAGAAAAGAAAAAATTTATGATCAGAAGACTACACTCATATTAGATAGTCTTTCCAAGTAGCTTTTAGGAAGACTATTTTGCAGTTTTCTAAGCTCGTCTTTTGCCCTATTAGAATAGCCCAGATAGAGATCTTCCATTTCATTAACGATCTCCGAAGTGGTATTGTTCTTTCTTATCAGAGCATTAAAAAGCCTGTCTTCGTTGTTCCAATCAACTAAATCATCATGAATTTGATATGCGATTCCAAGCAAATGCCCAAATGCTGCCATCGAATGAATCTCATTTTCTGTTCCACCTCCAAGTATGGCTCCTATCTTGGAAGATGCTTCAAATAATGAGGCAGTCTTGTTCTCCAGTACCTGTATATAGTCACGAATACTAATATCTGGATTCTTTCCCAATTGGATCTCCATCATTTCACCTTCTGACATCTTAATCGCGGCTTTGGACAATTCGCCTGAGACTGTTGGATTGTTGATTTTTGATCCGATGTTAAGGATTATGCCCAGTACAAAATCAGCAGTAAGTATGCTGCTGTCATAACCGTACTTGACGTGGAACGATGGCTTTCCTCTGCGCAAGTTCTCCTGATCTATTATATCGTCATGGATGACTGACTCTGTGTGTAAGAGCTCTATTGCAGATCCCGCCAAAAAAATATCATCGGTTAGACTTGAATTATCACGGTTTGAAATCTTGATGCTTTCCGCAGCCAATAAAAGGATTAAGGGCCTTATTCTCTTTCCTCCTTCACAAGCATAAATCAGTGGCCCATAGAACTCTGACCATGAGTATCTGCCTAACTCGCTCATTAACGAGTTGTCAATCTTAGATACGTAGTCTCCGACCAACGCTAGTACCGAATCTGCGCCTTGGTTTCTTTTGCTCAATCCTATTTCAGTGCCTTAAGTACCCAATGCATCGGTTCGGTTATTAATGCTTTTTACATAACTCTAATATCTGAAGGGTGTGCTCCGGCCGGGATTTGAACCCGGGATCTGCGACTCGAAAGGCCACAATGCTTGACCGGATTGTGCACTGGCTATTGAAAAAAGCCAATTTCTACACCACCGGAGCACGTAAGACTTGATTTGTGGTTTCCAATAAAATCCTTTCTTGGGTAGGAAAAAAATACTATAAATGAAAGGTCCTAACGAGTGACGATCTAGTGGTAGAAGCCGCAAATAAAGATAAGTTTTTCTATAGGTTCCTAAGTATTCATTTAATGTGTCACTATTAATACGCTCCGTGGATGCTGATATCCTAGACAAGAGTTTGCTGAAGCACAAATTCTATCAGTTGTGGTCTACAGGATCACTTTCAATGGAGGATTTGAGAGGGTATTCAAAAGAATATTTTCAATTGGTGAAATCCGTTCCTACTCTGGTTGAAAATGTGCTAGGACAGGTAACGCCGGATTTTGAGAGGAAATATCCGGCAACCGCAATAATGAAGCATAACTTGGTGGAAGAGAAAGAGCACGTATCACCATGGGTATCTTTTGCGGAATCAATTGGGGTCGCACAAGACGAACTTTATGAATACGAATGCTCAAGAAAGACTCAAGATGCAATTGCGGATATGACCAAGCTCACGCATGAATCTTTCGCTGCGGGAATATCGACGCTTTACGCTTATGAGAAACAGCTGCCAGAAATTAGCGCGAAAAAGATTGAGGGCCTGGTGAAATTCTATAGCGTGCAGAGTGATAGAGCATTAAATTATTTTAGAATTCATGAGCAAGTCGATATCGAGCATGCAAAACTCTGGAGGTTTCTTATTGATCTAATGCCTGGTTCCCAACATGGAACTATATTGGATGCGGCCTCAAGATCATTAAGTTGCCAAAACATGATTCTAGACGGCGTATGTGATACCTACCTTTCGGAGAAAAAAATAGCTCCTAGAAAAAATTAGAGTCAAACATTTTAATATCGAACCACTTAGAGGAATTTTCGTGGGCCCATAGCTCAGCCTGGTAGAGCGACCGGCTCATAACCGGTCGGCCAGGGGT
>JAATVP010000129.1 GCA_014523625.1 Nitrososphaerales archaeon TH5896 | reverse complement strand
TATCAGCTTTCTTTATTGCGGCTATCTTTTCTGCACGCTGTATTGCTTTCTGACTAATATCATATCCGTATACATCAAATCCTTTCTCCTTCACATATTTTGCTACAGGAAGGCCAAGCTGGCCTAATCCAATTATAAGAATCTTGTCGGCTAAAGTATGAGTATTCGCTCTCAGGTCATCTTCTGCGACCAACATATCAGACTACTCAACTGCCTATGATTATTAAAGAATTAAGAAACATTAAAAGTAAATTTAATCAGTGTCAAAACTTACGATTTATTCATATATTTGAAGGGAGCCATAAACTTGAATCAACGTTGGTTCGAGTGATTACATACAATTCCAAGAAAATTTATACAGTTGGCAACTCCAAGAACAAGCTGCACTTTGCTTAACCGATTGAGGAGTCAGATACAACCTCTTTTGCTCAGTATTGGAAAGGAATTCTCGAAAATAAATCCCTCTCCTGACTTTTGGACGAGACTGAGTTTGATTACTTCTGTCATTGCAGCAGCAAGCTATGGAAGCGCATCTGTACTTGATCATCAATATTCTTACTCTTTTTCTCTCGGGGGTGGGATCTTCCTACTCATTTCGGGATTCTTTGACCTTGTGGATGGAAGTGTTGCTCGTTTAACCAAGAAGACCTCAAAAAGGGGAGCTTTCCTCGATTCAACGTATGACAAATTATCAGAATCAGTAGTTTATATAGGGATTGCTGTGGGGGCCCTTGCAAATCCAGTAACGTGCATGATCGCAATAACACTTTCCCTACTAGTGAGCTATGTTCGGGCGCGTTCAGAATCGCTCGGAGTTCCATTACAAGGAATAGGTATCGGTGAGAGAGCTGAAAGGCTTTTGATACTCGCCATTATTGGAATGCTACCGCTCCATGGATCAACACAGTGGGCAGTCATAATTGTATCAATAGTAGCCGGAGTGACATTAGTTCAGAGAGTATTGAAGGTAAACAGGCAACTATCACCGACTGGTTGATTTAGTTATCTTAATCTACCAGTACTCCTTCTTTCACTTTCAGATCTAACTTTTACTATTCCTCGATGAACTGCACAGGAGACACAATAGAATTTAACATCTGACGAAGGTGCGATATATGCACCCTGGGCTTTCAACTCCTTTGCGAGTGTAGGTTCTACAAGGGTTACTCGACCAGTTACCTTCTTTGCCTTATCCCTAGGAACCATCGCCCCGCACTGACTACAATGGACTGTACCTGAACTTCCTTTTCCTCCCTTTGTTCTGCCCCTACTTGCCCTTTTCTTTGGCATCCAATAGTTGCTACAAATGAGCCATCCTTTAAATCTTATCCTATCTTGATCCAAAAGGTTAATGATTTGAACTGTGGATATGCAGGCGAGACAATTTAGCTGGATCAAGGCTTCACTGTAAAAGCAAACACTCTGAAAGTGACCCTCATAGACGGCAAATACCAGAGATTTGAAGGATAGTTCAATATACAGCTCATCAAAATTAAGTTCAGTTATGCAATTTACTAAAATTCGCAGAATGAATATCTCGAGATCGGATACCTAAGAAATCCCTCTGGGTTCTCTACATCAAATGAGATGATTTGCGTTTTTGACATGTAAATCTTCTTTATTCAAAAGTTTGAACCTCGTTGAAAATTCTGAGCTCGTTCAGTACATGACAACAATACTAATTGTTCGATGAAATTTACTTACACTAACTTTAGAGGAGCTTGTCTGCCACAAAATCCTTGGCCTTGGGAATTACGTTACTATCCCACATCCGCCTAGACGTTTTGGATTTACGAATGATTCTTCATATTTAAATTGGACTAGCTTATGTGAATTATTAGTCCTCATGAAGGTCGCTATTTCTGTGAATCAAGCGAGAGATTCGACGCTATTGCATCAGATCAAGAAAGTCCTAGATTATGGTGGTTTTAATGTTCAACTAATGAGGGATGGCGACTATCGTGCCGCAAAGGATGTTGATCTCATAATTTCTGCAGGAGGTGATCGAGGAATTCTAGATTACTTCCATAAGGTGGTTACGGATTCTGCCCCTGTGCTGGGAATATACGAATCGGATTCGACAGGTTTCCTTGCTCAACTTGATGTCCGCGACCTAGAAGCATCTCTAATTCGGATAAACAAAGGAAACTTCGAAATCGATCAGGTGTTTAGAATTGCCGTTAGGGTAGACGGCAGGGAGGTAGAACCAGTGCTCAACGATGTGGCTGTATTCCCAAGTAAAAGTGCCACACTGATGGAGCATGTTTTGAGAATAGATGAGAAAACTGTTTGGCGTGACAATAGCGATGGCCTGATTTTGTCTACCCCAACTGGTTCCACTGCTTATTCGATGTCCGCTGGGGGCCCAATGGTTCTACAGAAATCTCAGGTCTTCGTTGTAGTATCTGTTAATTCGTTGGACAACACAAGACGACCTTTGATAATCCCAAACGATACCACGGTAGAGGTAGCTGATATAGTTAGCAGGTATCATTGTGAAATTGTCCTTGATGGAGGCACAAGAATGGGAATTAAGAAATCACTTCAATGCTCCAAACATGAGGTTCCAGCAAAGCTAGTTAGGCTCTCAGGAAATTCATCTATAATCTCAGTGATTGCCAAAAAAGTAAGGCTCGCTGAGGATTTATTGAGTATGCCGCCAAGCGCAAAATTGCTTCTCAAGACGTTAGAGTATGAAGGTACTCTAAGTCAGAGGGATCTATCAACTCGGACGATGCTGCCAGAACGAACAGTGAGATTAGCGTTAAGGCATCTTCTCACCCGAGGCTATGTGAAAAAAAAGACTTCCCTTCGTGACGCCAGGCAGCGAATTTATGAGCTCAAGCTCTAGTTGATGCGGACTCTACAAAAGCCAAAAAACTTCTTTCTGGCTTTCCCAACCTACTACTGAATTCAGAATGATATTGTGTTGCAAAGTAGAATTTGTGCTTTGGTATCTCCAATATTTCAGTGCGCTTGCCCCCATCAGAAAATCCAGATAATACCAATCCCCCTTTTTCCAAGATTTCCAAATATCTTTGATTAAGTTCATATCGGTGGCGGTGTCTCCCACTAATAGTGTTTGTATGATAGATTTTCTCAGCCATAGTATTCGCCCTGATAATGACTTGATGACTTCCCAATCTCATAGAACCTCCTAGTTTTAGGTTATCCCGCTGCTCAGGCATAAATTCCACGATCGGGTCTCTGACTTTCGAGTCCACTTCTGCCGAGTTAGCCTCCCTAATTCCGCAGGCATATCTTGCAAAAGCAACCAAAGCAAGCTGAAATCCAAAACAAATTCCCAAGTAAGGTATATTACGAATCCTTGCGTAATCTGCGGTTCTAATAATTCCCTCGCTTCCTCTCCTGCCGAAACCTCCAGGGACGACGATCCCATCAAACTTGCTTAAGTACATGATGTTTTGAAGTTTGTCAGTCTGCTCAAATCTTTCAGATTCGATCCATTCTACCTGCAGTTTCTTTCTAATCTGTGCTGCTGAGTGTGAAAGTGCATGATAAACACTGACATAACTGTCTGGAAGAGAAACATATTTGCCTACGATAGCAATTACAACCGTACCATTTTGATTGTAAAAACCTCTTGTAACTGATTTCCAGTCACTCAAAAGAGGCTTTCTTCGTTTAAGCAATATCTGGTTACCTATGGCATTAACTATGTGCTGTTCTTGGAGCATCTCAGGAACGTTGTAGATAGAAGGAGCATCATGACATGAAATCACATTTTGTTCTGGGACGCTTGCAAAGAGTGAAATCTTGTGTCTAACTTCTGAAGTTAAGGGTGTGCTACACCTGACTGCCAGTATGTCCGGTTGTATCCCAATTCTCCTTAACTCTTGCACGCTATGCTGTGTAGGCTTGGTTTTTTGTTCTCCGACAACATCCAAAATTGGTGCTAGGGTAACGTGAATTACAAGCGTATTGGAATCTCCCACTTCCAATTCTAATTGCCTCAAAGCCTCTAGAAATGGCAAGCTCTCAATGTCTCCTACTGTGCCACCACACTCAACAACTAGAACGTCTAAATTATTTTCTCTTGATACCTCTCTTAGTCTTTCCTTTATTGTATCCGTTATGTGAGGAATTATCTGCACACATTGGCCAAGATATTTTCCACCTCTCTCTGCTTGAATGACGTCCGAATATATCCTTCCAGTTGTTATGTTATGTTCTTTGGAAATTGAGATATCAAGAAAACGTTCATAGGTTCCTAGATCCATGTCGCATTCCCCTCCGTCCTCGGTGACGAATACTTCACCATGGGCAGTTGGATTCATTGTTCCAGCGTCATAGTTAATATATGGATCTATTTTTACGCAGGAGACGTTATAACCACACAGCTGCAAGAGCTTGGCTACTGAGGCTGTAATTACCCCCTTACCTAAACCAGACATTACTCCGCCGGTAATGAAAATAAATTTACAATCCGTATTATCCTTTTTAGACCGCACATCCAGGTTTTACAAATCTTATTATTATTCCTTTTTTTGTTACAGATGTACTCACTGATTAGTCTCTGCGTTTCATTGGAAGACAGTAGCGGACGATTTCGGGATCAATAAACGTGCTCCTCTACATATCCTACATTTAGAAAAAATGTGGTTAGATGGCGAACATACTCGTTATCTCTATTTAGGCTGAAGACGGAGTTTGCAAGTCTGCTTTCATTTACCCAACCTATGGATTTGAGATCCCGGAGATTCCTCTTGATATCTTCTCTCTTCAGGTGAGTCTTTTTTTGCAGTGCATAAATCGTGAGCATCCTAGGTTCCTCTGTTAAGGCTTTCAAAATCTTCACCCTTCCAATACTTCCTAACCCAACTTCCACAGTCTCTGTAGCGTTCATTTGTGCTCGCTAAGTTAGTGTCGTCGTGTCAGCTTTACTTTTCTTTGAATCATCGACTCTAGCTCTTCCAATGATTGAGATGGTATTCCTATATCTCTCAATGAGTTCACTTCAATAATTTTTCTAGTATGAAGATCATGCAAGTGGTCTTCTATGTCTAATTTTTTTAATTTGTATTCTTGCATCAGCTCCAATGAGGAAAGTCTTATCTCCTTAAGTTCCGCATAATGTCTCTTTTTCATTCGCAAAGTTCTAACGAGGGCCAGTAGCGTATACGTCTGATTCATTGATAGATCGTTAAAATCCTCGGGGGTCATGGAGGGTCTTATTCTACCATAAACTTCCCGTATTTGGTCAAGTCTTATTCTGTCCGTAGCCCGCGTCTCGGCAAGATTTCCTGAATAAAGAAGTAAATCTAGCGCAAACCGTATGTCACTATTGTTGTGAGGCATTATCGTCATCTTTGCTATTTCATCAATCATGTCAGATCCGATAGCTGTGTCATTAAACGCTTCAGAGCATCTCTTGACCAATATATCAGTAACTTGTTCGAGAGTGTACGGAAAAAATTCCATTGGAAATCGACCAAGTGTACTTATTTCAGCTTGGTCCAGTTTACCGTGGAATTCTTTGCTTCTGGCAATGAATATTACTCCTTTCACATCACATGAATTGTCCGGTTCAAATTCATTGAGCCTCGTCAAATCATAGATTATGCCAGTGTCTTTTGTAGTCTTGATTAAATAGTCAATTTCATCTAATACAATTAGACCGTACTTCTTCTTCAGGTGAAGATGATGTAATAGATATCTGAGCATTTCTTCAGCACTAAGGCCCTGCGATGGCAAATCAGGTGCAAATTTTTCTAATAAAAATCTGTAAATACCATACTTGTTGCCGCCCTGGAGCTTCAAATTTACATAGGCCACATTGAGTGAATGTCCGTGATTCGCAAATTCTTCGGCTATAATTTTGGAAGCCTTGAGAACACTAGATGTTTTTCCAAGTCCTGCAGGACCAATCAGCTGTATTATAGAAAGAGGGAATTTTTCAGGGTTTGTGTATGACTCTTTGAAGACATCTCTTATCCTGTTTATTTCTCTATCTCTATGAGGGAGCTCAGTTGGAATATACCTTGGCGATAGCTTAGATCTATCTTTGAATATTTTGCTCTCTGACATAGGTGATTATCCAGAATACCCATAACTCTGATATAATATTACTTACCGTATTAATCCCCAACTTTAACAGAATCCAACTATTTTACAATCTATTTATGACAAAACTTACTTCATTTCCACAATCACGTCATCGATTACGTGGCGGTAATCTTCATCCCTCTTAAAGGTCAGTTCGCCCGTCAGGCGCCACGTTTATCTAACCGTGTTAGTCAGTTACTCAGTATTAAATTTAACTTAGATAAGTATGAAAATCTTTAATTCATCTTTAAAAATATTCAGACAAATGAAATTAAAAGAGAATCGAGAATCGTAACGTACTGGTCTGCGCAGTGAATATTAAGAATTTCCCGTAAAAAAAGTCTAGGCGAACCAAAAGTAAGCACACTAGTAAATTGGTTCGTTCTAAAACGAAGTAGATATCACTGAGTCGGCACGTTCAACACCGAAGTTTCGTTTAGGTAATATTCTCTTGCACCGACAAATATTTTGTAATAGCATTCGTTTACATCTTCCAAAGTAAGATCTGCGTGCTTGTTGGCAGCCCTAGTAGTGCAATTGAAGTATTTGGTCAGGGCGAATGCAGGCGCTACGGTGCTGATGACTACGGTACACACGAAAGCAACTGACATTATTGCCAGAAGTGTTGATTTTGTTGTGAGGCTCATGTTGATGAGCTGATATTATTTGTTTATAAGAAATACGTAGATAGGTTATATGCGAAAAACATCAATGAATTTCGAGGAGCCTTTGACAAAGACTATTTTCTGCTGCTTGTTGAATCATCAAATAAATTGAGAGATATTCATGACATAATTTGAATCTCATGTCTTCATTTTAGGGGGGCGCAAACTGACCCTTGATAGGCAATATCAAAATAAAGGTTTAAAGTAATTTAATCTGCGCTAAAGTAAAAGTAAGGTGATCTGAGTAATTGGACGGGGCCCTAATCATACTCTCATTTGCCCAATAACTACTGCTGCACGCTAGGGGGACAAACGACATCAATTCATTCAAGCACAATCATCTAGCCTTCAATAGTCGCGAATAACGTTACTTTTCAGTAATAAAACATTGTTGCAGAACTATAGAAGAATGTTATATAAAGAATGTCTTCGTAGTACATGTTTTACCTATGAAATGGATTTGTATTTATTGTAACCAGATAATGGATAGCACAAACTTTAGAGATTTCATAAGCGAAAGTAATAACGACAAAAATAGTAACCAACATGCAGTAGTGGAATACCATGGTTGGCGTTTAGTACCAGACTAAAAAAATCATTTTTCTGGGGCTACCTGAAATCCTTCAGACTCAAGTTTCAATCTAAGCCTTGTGTAATCTTTGGGTCTTAATCCAAGATGCTTTAGAAAGGCATTGAAATGATACAAGTATTGCTTTGCTGATTAATTGGACTTTAGTCCCTCCTAACATCGTGGATTTTTGACTGATAAGTTTGAATCGATGTTCCAACTCGCCGTGTAAATTCACGCAAAATAAAGGTTTAAACGTCCAAGTTAACAACTAACTTCTTCGATTGAGCGAGCCAAATTTTTTGAAAATTGTAGTCGCAATTGATGGTTCGGAACCGTCTTTTGATGCAGCCGATTATGCAATTAGCCTAGCGGAATTGTACAATTCTCAATTGACAGCCTTATATGTGGTATCTGCTAGGATCCAGAAAGATTTTGATTCAGATATGTCTGAAGAAAAGATGCCAGATCAAATTAAGAAAAGAATGAATGAAGCAAAAATAGAATCTGAACCATGGTTTAAGAGAATTAGAAGCACAATTGACAACGAAAGTTTGATCAATTTTCAGACAAAGATAATTCTGAGTTCTGTGAAAGTTCCTGGAATTATCGTCAACTTTTCCGAAGATGAAAAAGCAGACCTCATAGTAATAGGCACACGCGGGAGGTCAGGCTTTAAAAAACTTCTCTTAGGTAGCGTTGCATCTGATACCGTAATGTACGCGCATTGCCCTGTACTTGTAGTAAAGTAAGTCCCAGCTATCGATATGGTTTCTCCTATTTAGTTTCATATTTTACTCACGAGGACGATGATTAGCACCCATCCTATCTATCTTAATTTGCACCTCTCCATCGTACTTTGGTTTAACTGCTAACTGGGCAGGTGTATATATCAAATGCTCTTTTGTGAAAGCTGATAATTCATAATCATCTGTCATGTACAAAGCATAAAAT
>JAATVP010000128.1 GCA_014523625.1 Nitrososphaerales archaeon TH5896 | reverse complement strand
GCAATGCCGGTATATTCAAAGGTTCAGTTGATACACCCATTATAACCATACGTCCTTCAGGACGCAGACCCTTTAGTGCATCAATCGCTGGCTTGTAGGAGTTGCTGGTAACAAGTATTACATCTGCTCCCCCTACTGATCTGAGCTCTTCTCCATTGGTCACTACTTGACTTGCTCCCAGTTTCATAGCTAACTCTTCTTTGTCTTTTGAATGAGTAATCGCTATGGTTTCAAATCCAGATACTTTAGAGTATTGAATCCCTAAATGCCCTAATCCACCTATTCCTAATACCGCTATGCGTTCATGTGGTTTTGGATCGGCAGCTCGTAATCCACTCCAAACTGTGTAGCCAGCACAGAACACAGGCGCAGCTTGTTCATATGATATTTCATTTGGTAATAACGTTGTTGCATTTGCATTTGCTACCATATATTCAGCATGACCACCTTGCAGTTGAGCGCCTGTACCTTGCTGCTGTTCACAGTATAAGGGCTTACCGGATAGGCACCATTCACATCTACCACAAGAACTTTGTAGAAATGGTACACCAACTCTATCTCCTTTTTTTCGAGTACTAACACCATCACCTAATTCCACAATTTCTCCGACCGGCTCGTGACCAGCAGTAAGAGGAAAAGGTAAAGGAAAAGGTAGATCTCCATTTGTAAGATGTACATCAGAATAACACAATCCACTTGCATGGATTTTTATCAGAACTTGGTTGGCGGCAGGTTTGGGAACTGGAACTTCTTCAACCTGCCATCTACCTAGAACTTTTGGAATAACTGCGGCTCGCATTTTATCTCTAAGTCTCTCTATAAGTCTGATCTGGCAGTATACGCCAACTGTGACATACTACTTTTGCTTCTTGAATGCTATTTTTGTCGTAGTCGCTTTGTTTTATGAACTCTGTAAAGTTTGTCTGATCCATTATACTGTTACAATACTTGTAAATCCAACTCATATTATCTCACTGGTAACACTATTCCTACGCAGATGTTGTTTATATAAGATTCTTCTATTGTTCTCTAAACGTTTCAGGCGTCATCTGACGGATCCTGGGTTCAACAAACTGATAACTGTGTTAAGTGCTGTAGTAGAAAAAGGCGAATGACAACTGGCAGTAGTATGTAGCGGTTGTAACTGAATCGAACTCCCCGTCTTTTTCTAAAAAATTCACAAGGATGTCGTTGCAATTGTGGCATTGGTTACTATCTTTAGTTTTCCGAGGCCTTGACTTACCAAATGAAAATTCTGGGGAAGAAATCACTGACGGTACGAAATAACCTCTATATCGAGCACAATCACTGCCTAAGAACGACGTATTGATGAAATTATAGCATAGATTAGTCCAACTGCTAATCCAAATCCAAGAGGAATGAATACAGCAGCTTCTCTTATGTCGAATGTTTGCATCAGCAAAGACTCAAACATACCAATTTAATTACACTGAACGAAATCGATAAGTTTTGCTTAACAATGTTATCTGCTCTTAGCCGAACGTACTGATTCGATAAGTTTAATGTTTTAATTATATAGACATTTATATAAAGCCTTTTGCAGTCCGCAAACGGTTTTTTTAACTGATCCGCAACGGATTAACGGCCTAACCTGTTACATGATTATATGAGATCAGTACTAAGTCATAGTACTAAGTCACAAGGACGCAGCTATTCGATGAATGAAAGAACGATCTAAGTTATTCAGCGGTTACTCAAGTATTACAATCAGAATAACCTGATCATATATATAGAATTATCAACTACATAGTCTCGAGTTAGCTAGCTAGGTGTTCCTTTATCGAAGGCAGCAAGCAATTTAGAATCACTTTTTTAGGTTCAAAAGTCTAACATACTCCCTTAATGCACTAGCTTCTTCCCTATATGCCCTAATCGTATGGGTTGTTCCCTCTGGGCAAATAACGACGACAGTTACTATGTTTACCTCTGCATCAGAGGCAGGGGACGCAGGGTAAACTCTTTCTATATTGCAATTCATCGAAAGCAATCTTTGAAGTTCTAAGATAGGTTCGATATTATCATCCATGACTAGAGCCAGTACAATACTTGATAACGAAGTATAAAAATGTCACAATATAGATACTTGTTAATACTAATATCTTAGAATGAATTCCATGAACTTCTAGGAAGGACTCTACTTATGTTGGATATAACAGGCCATCAAAAAGTAGCATAATTCAGTCTGTATCTGCCGATGTCTTCATACCAAGTGTTGAAGTGCGATTACTGCATTTTGTAATGCGACCACAGTAGCAGCCTCGGACTCTGAATCATGGATGTTCTCTGATTTTTCCAATGCCCGTTTCATGGTTTGTATGGCAATTATCGCGGATCTCTTTAGATCGTTTAACGGTACAGCCTCTCCTTTGATGCTCGCTGCGATCGGTATCAATTCCTTCTGCTTTTCTAGGACGTTTTTGGATGCTTGAAATTGATCATATGTCAAACATGCACAGCAATATGAGCAAAGGATCTGTTCTTGGATTTTGGTTCTAACTTCTTCAAAGTAAGCAATACACAATACCTCGGTTACAAGTCCAGTTTTTAACCGATTACTAGCCAGCACGAATTCATGCTCACTCTCTGTTACGAGTGGAAGCTCTTGTTTAGGTTCTTTTAGCTGCTCAATGGAATCCCTTACTATTGCCATATTATCTTTATCCTCTTGTGTATCAAACTTGGGTGGACAAGATGCCTGATGATGATCAAGTTCGTTATTGACTGTTCCTTTCTCAGGGTCCTTAGCCAGCCGAACAATTTCAGTCATGTCTAATCCCAGAGATAATAACTTTCCCGTTGCATCAACAGCCCCTTCCAAATTTGATGATGTCGACCTCAACATTGCTACTTCCAATTGGATATGTTCACTCTCTTCTTTCAGCTCTTGGATCCGTGATTCAAAACCTCCCACATATTTGTAATGGTTAATGACGTCATCGATGAATTTAGTGACAGCCATAGCAGGCGAGAATCCGTTTTCTCGAGATATCTCTGTAACGGTATTATACAAAAGATCAAGCTCTCTCAGCCCAAGTTGCATGGATTGAAGCTGTTGGTATTCAGATAGTAGCTGCCGATGGGAGTTAATACTATTCAAGAGAATATTATTAGTTTTCTGTAACTCTATCGCTTGTTTTTCCTGCTCAAGTATATCTGCTTGAAGTCCAGCTTGTTTCTTTTCCATAGCCTCAATTGTCGAGACCCGTGAAATTATTTGGTTTGCATCAAAGTCCATATCACTGATATGCTGGATAGTCTGCACTAGTTTCGAAGTAATATTCAAATCCATCCTATGCTTTCCTAGCTCTTCTTTCAATGACCGCGTCAGCATTATTTCAGAAAGGACAGCGTTGTATTTGGTACGCAAGTCGGTCAGCCCATTTTGTATAGTCATAATATCTGCCCTTAGCATTTCAACTGCTTTCTCTAGCCTTTCCTTTTCCCTCTTAATTTCTTCGATGTATCCTTCAAGTTGGTCTATGGGTACTTTCTCGCTGACTTTCATGAGCTCTGCTACTAGGAAAGCTACTCTATCTTCCTTTAGACCGAATTCTCTGCAAGACAAATAGAATCGTCTTATAAAAAATTGAAGATCATCCTCGTCGAAACCCAACTTTCTTTGTAACTCGAAAGCTCGAAAAGCGGGAACACATTGGGAGGGAGCTATACCGGCCTTTCTACACATAACGGAGAACTCCCTCATTTCCTCGACTTCGTAATTGCCCAGGCGGTCTCTCCATTCTCTAATAATGTTACTCACTGTGCCGCCGCTTAACCCCGTTTGAACCGCTATCCTATCTCGGTGGCTCCCTTTAAGCCACTCTTTGATCACCATATTCCTCATAGAACTTCATAGAGGCAGGTAATGAGTATGTGCATGTGCTTAGGACTAGGAATGTGCCCACTGCTGCAATTGTAGATATTGCTGAAATTAATTTTGTCTTCACTACTGTTTCACCTGCTTCCCCTTCGTCGTCATTGTAATTCTGCAGTTTCAGCCACTGTTGCTATGACAAACATTTAATTGGACCTAGAATTGCGTCGTATAAAACTCTAAGGGGGGAATCTCATCAGTCATTTTCGTATCATGTGAATTCATATAATTTTTCCCCATGTAAGGAGTCAATCGACTGGATGAATCAACTGGATGATGTGATATGCTTCTGCATTGTTTACCAATAGATAAGATTTGTTGGTCAATAATGCCGGCTATGACTAGTCAGCAGCAAAGTTGTATTTTTGGAAGATGATCCATTTCCAACTTATAGGCCATATCTTGACGAGGTTGGTGCCCCACTTAAAAGTAACATGGAAGATTATTATCGTGAGGGAAAAAGTGTGAAAGACTTGAAAGAAAACGCGAGCGCAAGGATAAAAAAGACAAAAACAAAAGTCTAAAAATCGATAACAGAAGCAGTATAACTTAAACCATGGGAGGTCCTTAGTCTAAGAATGTATAACCTTTACCTTGTCAGTTTACTGTCAATAGAGATAGGCGTCATGGTCTTATTAGTTATAGATGTATGGACGCCTAGAGATATCTTAGGGTCTACTGTAGAAATCCCAACCTATAGCGATAAGTATCCAGTTACGGGCCCTAATGGGACTACAGTTATAGACTTTGAAAACGGCACAACTACGACCGAAATCCCTTTTGTCAATGGTACGGCAACCATCAACGCTGAAGAGTATGAAACATGTGTGAGCAATGATGATGAAGCAAACCTAAGAGCACATCGAGAGACAGGCCTCAACACGTTAGATCAATTTGTTGTGGAGAGTCTAAAGAACATTTCAATGATTGCAATGCAAAACTGTATCTATCTGAATAGTGCGAACCAGTAATGATGAGTTGGGTCTTAAGAAATGAGTGTTCTAACTGAAATCAAGGCCAGGACCTGAAAGAAATGACTACTACTAATACTACACTACCTAGATATATTAGACTTCATTGTGCCTCATGCGATAAGGTCTTAGGATGGCGCGAATCAAGAGATGATACTAGATGGATTCTTACCTTATGTGACGACTGTTATGAGAGAGATAAGAACGAACATGAGCGGCACACCACCACGACCATTTAGCAGCAGTACTATAACTTAATTCATAGAGGCTCCTATACTATTAGTAGTTCGAATATGGTTTTGATGTAACAAGTAGAGCATTGGTGGATGCAATAGCAATAGGCCAATATAACGATGGAATAACAACGTTATATGATGTCGGCCTACACGCATCTCCAGGACACATTTAGTATAACGGTATAGGAAGGCGTGTGCTTCCGGTGTCTGCTGCGCCTTCGTGAGCTCTAAGTCTCGCTTCCGGATAGCTGCAATCCGTTTCCAATAGTTGCGCTCGCTTAACCCGACCCGTCTTCTTATCTGGTCATGGTCCTGCCCCGCACAAATGTAATCAAGGATCTGCTTGTTCTCTTGTGCTATCATGAACTTGGTACGACGCTTATGCGGCTTCAGATCCTCGGGGATAGGCGAAGGTGAGGACGAAGACATCCACCAGTGATATTACTACCAGTAGCTTTGACAATATCGCAGGTTGTCTCTGCAATTCTGGCATTAACTTGTCACGAATGATTTAAATTCGTGACTTCTGAGCTAGCTGAGCTAGATTGTTGGGTGGCGTAGCAACAGAAGCAGATGATGCAGATTCAAAAACCGGAAACGAATGGATAAAGAGATCCAGAGAAGGAAGATTATGTTCGATTTTTGGATGCGAACAAGAACCTTTAACCAGGTGTCAAAAATGTGCAAATTATTACTGTAATGAACACTTTGAAAGTCATGCTCATGTTGTAGGTTAGAACTGGAATTATCACGATGGCTTTTGACTGTCCCTACAATTCTGGCATTAATCAAAGACTTTAAATCTGTGACTCATGAGCTGAAGGGAAGAGATTAAAATGACCTTTTATTCGTGTAAAAAATGCAGAGCGGAAATAGCAGACACCTCAATCTCTCCCACTGTTCTGAGGCAAGAAATATGGAATCACTTCTATTCCTTCCATAAGGAAGATATGGACGCCACACAAGTTTTCTCTGATTATCTTTCGACAGAGGAGTAATTGTACTAACTAGTCTGCCGCTGCCGACAGTGGACGCCAAGCGTGGTACTCTACCTTAGCTTCCTGATTGCTATTCCTGTCATTGTCGCTTTGCTTTATGAAGTCTGTAAAGTTTGTGTTATCCATTATGCTGTTACAGTAAATACAAATCCATCTCCTACTCATTGTTGTCACTATCGCACTCCGAAGATATATTACAGACTTTGATTATATAAGATTCTTCCATTATAGTTCTCCAACACTGTTTCACTCTATGGTTTTGGTATTAACGACCTAAAAACTTGAAATAAGTAGGATTGGCTATTATTTGAAATGGCTAAGTTTGTTGAGATGGATGAGCGAGTCGGAATCTTTACGCAAATGGAGGAAGACGTTGGTCCAGTCATATTGATAAACAAATTCGGTGTAAGCTCCGAGGAGTTAGACTAGTTTATTAAGGGATGGGCAGCAGAGGCGGAGAAGTTTAAGGAGCAACCAGGTTTCATTTCAACTCAACTACATAGGGGAATCGGTGGAAGCGGTACATTCGTAAACTATGCAGTTTGGGAATCCACTGCACATTTCAAGAGCGCAGTTAGTGTTGTTATGGACCCACAGAACAAAATGTCTGCGTACCCACCCAGTACAGTAGCATCTCCTCATCTATTCAAGAAAGTGGCTGTTCCAGGAATATGCGTAGACTGAAACTGCAAATATACTGCCCATTTTAGGTAAAGGAGTATGCGTGTGTCATATGACCAACTGTTGAATGCTTACAACTTATTTTTTTCATGACTATTATAATATCTCCTTACTCCAGAAACTGAAAACAACCATTCATTATTACCACCTATTGCGGTAGTCGCGGACTTTTGAGCTGCTAAATTTAAGGTTTCCTTAAATTTTACTTGCATACCAACTGTTGTAGAGTGAAGTGAAGTGCATTGGGGTTATGGAGTTGAAACCTACAGCCAGATCCTCATTATCCTTTCTGAGAGAAACATAGGTGAATGAATCCAGGCATCCAATAGTTTGGTATGCGCACGTCATAAAAGAAATATGATAGTGCATCAACGACTTTAGATAATTTTATAGGCATAATGCACGAAGTTGGTTTTAGAGGTAATAATAGACGTCATGAAGGAAGTTGAATTTATGGGGCGAGTACTTAAAAAAGAAAATAAACTTTTCATAGAAATACCAGATAATGAACAGAACAAATTCGAAGATCTAATAGATGTACCGGTGACAGTTATAGTCAAATTCTTAGATACTGAAGGATGGATAGAAGGTGGTTAACAATTAACCGATGTCGTCATGGGGCCAGTGGTTTGTGAGCCCAAGTTGTAGGTCAAAAATGGTTCACACACCCTTCGACTGTAATCGCTGGTTCGCATTATGTTTGGAGTACAGCACCCACAATATCATTCCATTCAACCCGGCAGCAATACTTTGTATTTTTACCTGAGTCTTCCGAGATATACCAAATATTACGAATCAACCAATATTAGAGCAAATGGAACTGGCTATAAGGTAATAAGTGCTGTGGTTGCTGCTGACCTTAGGCATACACAATATTTTTACTATTATCCAGGATAGAAAATTGGGATGTACTGGTACTTCCAACAGGAACGAAGATCGATGCAGTCAAAATGGCTATAACAAATATGCAACCAAAGAGGTACAACTACTGCTGCGTCACTTTGTTAGGCTCTGTGGGTCATTAGCGGCCGAGAAAAAGGTAGTTGCTGTACCGACGTGGTAATCCAGGTACGGTAACAATGGATGACATTGAACTAGGCGGCTGCAGAATCAAGAAACCAAGTTTCACAAGTGTTCCCGTGGTCTACATCGTAAACTTTTAAACTGCAATTCGACATGCAAGAGTCAGAAGAAATACATTGGCAGAGAAGTAATAGTGGGTCGCTTTCCAATATAGCTAATTGATTATTAGCTTGATTGGTTACTTCTATTCTAATCAAGCTCTTCATTTGTACTTATCTTGTACTATTGACCAACTACCATAAGATCCCAACAATTTGATTCATCGAAGCCTAGCATATGAGTGTGCAAGATTCCCTGAAAGGTTTAACATGATACTATCAGAATGTTCTAAGTTTATTAGACCCCGACCGATCCTACTGATTGAGATACCTCATTCGATTCATTCAGATTGTCTTTGATGTTTTTGGCATTAGGAGTTAAGAGGTTCTTGAATGAGCATTATTACGGTAGAAAGGCTTAAAATCATATGGGAATAATTCATTAATTTTATAACCATACCATTCATACACTATTCTGTTGGAATATTCACTATCATCAGAATATGTGCTTGACATTACCGCTGCT
>JAATVP010000127.1 GCA_014523625.1 Nitrososphaerales archaeon TH5896 | reverse complement strand
CCTCGTTGAGCATGCTCTGTTGGATACTCTGGTGGAGCAAGAATTTCTCCGGAAAACTCTTTCGGAGATCTAACATCTATCATCTTTAGTCCTGGAGCGCTAACAGCGCGTTTGACTTCATCTAAAAATACCCTTATTTTGCTATCAGGCTCACTGGCTGCAAAGTTACCTTTAGGATAAGAAGGAAGATCTTTTGTTAATGCCCTGTCTTCTTGCAACCATTTTTTTCGTCCACCATTGATGAGTCTAATATCTTTATAGCCATAGTACTTGAGAACCCAAAAGGCAAAGGCGGCAAACCAATTGTTAAAATCTCCATACAATAGTAGAGTAGTATCATTGTTTACCCCGGCGTTTTGGAGAAGATTCTGACAGGCTTCTTTCGTAAGCACATTCCGAGTAAGGGGATCGTTAATGTCGTTTTTCCAATCAAATAATACAGCGCCAGGGATGTGTCCCAATTCGTAGTTTGCTTTCGCGTCATAGTCAACTTCTGCGATTCTGACGTTGGGATCCTTCAAGTGGTCTTCGGCCCATTGCGTGTCGACAAGTACCTCTGGATGAACATAACTCATTTTTCTTCATAAAATATGAGTTATCATCATATATTAGTTTAATATCTAAAAACTAGCATCAGGCATTCCATTGATTTCTCAGCTGACTGAACAGATTGCAATCTAAATATAGAAATAATTCACACTATCGCGAATGCAGTAATAGGAAAAAAAAGAAAATAAGACTTACAGTTCCACTCTTATTTTTCCTGCTTCCCTCACTACTTAGATAGTCTTACAACCCCTTTGCGTTTAGTAGAGGCCTGTCCGTTCCATTGGGATTCCCTGTGAAATATCCTTGACCTTCTCCGGTGCAACCAGAAGCCGGTCTAGTTCCGCTTTCGTCAAGAGCAGCCTTGACTTGTGCCGGAGTAGCTCCAGGATGAGAGGATTCGTACAATGCTATACCTCCAGTAACATGGGGTGCAGCCATGCTTGTTCCGCTTAATTGCGCGTAATTCCCGTCACCATACGTTGATAATATCCCCACACCTGGTGCTACTATATCTACGGGCTCTCCATAGTTACTAAACGAAGCAAAGGTGTCATCATTCCCATATTTAGTAGATGATCCCTGTCCTCCGCATTTTCCGTCGCTATCTGCCATGGCCGACACGGCTATTACGTTCGGATTTCGAGCAGGGGAGAAGGAACTTGCATCCTTGTGAGAGTTACCAGCCGCTACAACAAAGACAACACCTGCCTGTACCGCATTATTAATTGCCGCATCCAATGCAGGTGAATTGCATTCACAACCAAAACTCAGGTTTACCACGTCTATCTCATTTGAATGAGCAGTAACATAATCAATACCCGCAATGATGTCTGAAACAGAACCAGCACCATTACTATCAATAACCTTAATTGACCAGAGACGTGCACCTGGTGCAACTCCAACTACTCCCACTGAATTATCTTTGGCGGCTGCTATTCCAGCGACGTGAGTCCCATGGCCATTGTCGTCGTCGGCTGAAGAGGTCCCAGGCACAAACGTTTTTTCGTGATAAACATTCAAATCAGGATGGGTAAGGTCTATTCCCGTATCAAGTATTGCAATGTCTGCGTCTACGGCTCCGCTGCCGTCCCCAGAAGTAGTAGGGCTAAGATCACCATCTACTCTATCTACCCCAACTGGAACTTTTTGGCCCAAGACATGGACTCTCTGGTCAGGTTCTACGAAGGCTACTCGGGGATCTTGCCTCAATTCTGAAACTAACGCAGCGCTCATATTCTCTGACGTCTTCATTACGTAACCATCCAGTGCATGATCGAAAATGTTGAGAATCTCACTACCTTTGGTTCTTGATTCTTCTGCCATTGCTCTAACTTCATCTGCTCTCATTATAGCACTATCTGCACCACTAGCGACAGTAGCTTCAGGCTTGAGCACGACTATATATTGTCCTCTTATTGGTTCCCTAGCTGCCTTGATCAATTCGTAACGATCGTTTTGGCTTTCTAGGATGACCTCTTCTAATGGACTAGATATAGCTTGCGGTTCGGGGCCAATCGTTTGGTTCAATGCATTGGGCCCTTGAGCATTGGTCTGTTTGGAAGCGCTGATGTTCATAAATACTGTTGCGTTATTACTACTTAATCCGAATTTATCAACTGCTTTATACTTGAAATTATCTAGACCAGAATAGCCTTCGAATGGAGTGTATCTAACACTGGCTGAATTTGTGCCAGTAGTAAGATTTCCATGGTCAGGGAGATTAGTTATGTAATATGTTAAATGATCAATCAAATCCGAGTCGTTACCATTAAAAGTGATTTCGAATGAAGTAGCCGGAGATACCATCGCATGAATATCTGATACTGTTGGAGCGCTGTGAATGAATGGTTCGTTGCTGTTTGCTCCGTTCTCGGGAAGCTTGACGGATTCTTGAGAATCTCGAATGAACGGTATGCCTTTCCTACTCACCTCTGGAGCGGGCGTAGGTTTCTCATTAGGGCTTTCGGTGCTTACTGTTAATTCACGTAAGGCAACGTCTTCATTATTTTCAGAATCTCCATAGAGCGTGATCCTCAAGTATCTTCCATCTGAAGGAGGGAATTTGTAGTGCTCTTTGGATTCAGTTGTCCCGCTACTCGAACTCCTCAACACATCTTTAAAATTTGTTCCGTCCTTAGATACCGACAATACAAAGTTATTTGATTTTTCATCTCCTTCCGACCAAGTCGCGTCGACTGAGCAAATCTTCATTATTTTGCCGATGTCAAGCTGTAAATAGGATCCCAAGTCTGCCGTTGACCATTCTGTTTCAAAGTCACCATCTAACACATTCATGATGTCGTCATCCCCATCTTCATCCTCATCACCTTCATCTTCGCTGGATGAAACGCTTTGAACAGGAGTCTCCAAACAAGATGTACGCGATGTTGAATTTAGAAAAGCCAGTTCGGAACCAAGAGCCTGGTCGAGATACTTATCTACCCTACTCGATAATAAAGATGATGATGCTTGTTCTACTAAATCTTCATCTCCTTCAACATCGGCAGCTGCCTTGGCAAACACTGCGGCAGGTATCTGCGAGGTTAACGTCGAACTCAAAAGTAATAAAGTTATTGTGATATAAATTAGCAGCTTGGTATGGGCCAAATTTTGTCTAATATGAAATTTCATGACACGACTCACTTCCTTACTATCCTAGGATTCCTCTCTTTCCCGAACGTGCGACATTTTCTTCTAATGTATGAGAAGCAAACAAATGATACAGAAATCTTAGGTCGATGTCGATATTATGGCGACTAAATCTTGTCATTTCATGCTCTTCGATGATAACTTAGTATTTATGCCGAGTCCAATTTTCTACGCTAAAGGATACAGATGTTAAACAGAACTAAACAAGTACAATGACATTGTTAGCTCAGATTCCGCATTTAAGAAGGGACTTCCGCTTTTGCTTTAAGAAAAAAAGCGATCACTCGAGTGGACGTGGGATGGTCATAGTTTGGTCAGGTTCAACGCTAATTACTCGCGTATCATTTAGTAGTAAATCCATGGTTTCCATCTTCTTGTCTGATGGAACCTGGACAGAAAAACCAATTATGGAATGGCTATAAACATGAGTCACGTTTGCACCTTTCTCTTTCACCGCTTTTATTATACCGTCCACATCAGCAGACGAACTTTGATTTTTCAAGGTCACTATATATGAATTAGCGTCTGTAATGTTTTGCAAGTCTTGATTTTTAGATGTTACATTTGATGTCGGGTCGCCGGTACTGTTCTGTGCATCTACACTTTCCACCTTAAGAATGGATTGCAACATTATGACTGGGCTAAGGACGATGGAAATTGTAACAACGATAGCAATTAGTCCATAACCTTGAATAATTGATTTCACTCTGTTTCTATAAAGTAGATCGTAATATTTATCAATTCCTTTAAGAAAATACTCGTAAATTTATGAACGTTTGACATGCGCAGCAATTTTCTACATCTGTCTTCCTTCAATGATTGCACTTTCTCCACTGTAATGTCATACACAAGCTTCCAAAACGAAGTGATACATAGTAAACAGTTATCTTAAATGTCCATTTGTAGATCAGATGTATGAGAGGCAAATTTATGTCAAGACCTTGGCAGAGAAGGGATACTGGATTAACATTACGGATGATAATGAGCTTCGTTATACTTACACTCCTCTATCTTGTTTTCCTTGGCGTCTTGGTATACCTAGGGGTGGGCTTTATACCGATTACCATAGTCGCTTCATTGCTGATTATAGCACAATGGTATTTCTCAGATAAGATTGTACTATGGAGCTCAGGTGCTAAAGTAGTGACTAGAGAACAATTTCCTGAGTTACATGGATTAGTGGAAAGAATAGTTGCAATGAACAATCTTCCAAAACCAAAGATTGCTGTAATAAATTCATCTGTTCCCAATGCATTCGCTACAGGAAAAAGTCAAAGGAGCTCGGTGGTTGCTGTGACTACTGGATTGATGGATATCCTCGACGGTGAAGAACTCGAAGGTGTCATAGGCCACGAGTTGACACATATCAGAAACAGAGATGTTTTGGTGATAACTCTTGCCAGTCTCTTCTCGACTGTTGCCTGGTACTTGATGCAATTTGGGTTCTATGGAGGACTTTACGGAGGGGGAATGGGAGGATACGGTGGAGGGAGAGATCGAGGCGGTGGCGGCGGGGCAATTTTAATCATGCTAGCAGTAGCAGCCGTTACCTGGCTTGTCAGTTTTCTAGTGATCCGAGCAATATCAAGGTACAGAGAGTTCGCTGCTGATCGAGGATCTGCACAGATGACCGGAAAACCGGTACAGTTAGCAAACGCACTTATGAAGATAAGCGGTACGATGCAGCGTGTTCCGAATAGAGATCTACGCAAAGTAGAAGGGCTTAATGCCTTTTTCATAATTCCGGTAAATTCAGGACGTCAAACGATAGCCAACCTCTTTTCGACGCATCCCCCTGTTCAAATGAGGGTCCAAAAACTATTAGAGATGGAGGCATCAATGGCGTGATAGATTCCTTCCTCAAAAAACTAGGAAAAGGAGGTCTATATAGGAAGAGTAACGATCATCGTGAGGAAGGGATATTCTCACTTTCTTCCGGATATATTACACTTCAGACCAAATTAGATTTGACGAGCACCAACAGGTGTGGAATTTGCATCAAGAATGTGGATGGTACATACTTTTCAAATACAGTCGAGGAAGTACAAGAATTTTTAAGAATAAGCAATAGCGAATTTCGGACTGAACATATTCTAATAAATGACAAATACGGCTATCTGTGGATCATGATAAAGGGGATCAGTATTGAAGATATTTTGGTAGCGTCAAACGGAATTGCAGACGTCATTGTAGATCGTGGATTTAAGGATCAGATGTTGGCAGCGGTATTTGAATTCAGGAAGACTGTAAGTCCCAACTCAAACTTAGACAGCCCCCAACTTGAACCCCAATTTTTAATCTTTAATTATAAGAGAGAGAAATTCTATCCCTTCGTTCCACTAGCTTCTCAAGAAAAGAGGCATAGTGATCTCGAACTGGTTCTCGCGTCTATTATTTCAAAAGAAATACCTTGGGAAACTGATATGAGCGTATGGTATCCAATGTGGGATATGCCATTTAATAAAATGAGGACTTGACCATCTCCAAAACACTAGTCAAGCCCCGAGATAATTCCTTCACCACGGAATATTTTACTTGCTTCTTCGATTGTTAAATCGACCCCCGGTAGAATGATGTCTGAGCTTACTATCATCTTTGGATCTAGTAGCCTTCCTTTTTTAGTAACGATCTGCCCAAGCTGTTCAATCTTCATTTTGAACTCCTCATCCGTTAAATTTTCCTTTTCAAACCTTTTGACTATTGAATTGTCAATCACATTCAATTTTCTTAGAGTTTCTGCATCAACTGAGTACTGCCCATGACCCAGGACTCTAATAATTTTCTTATTTGCTCCCCTTGTGGAAGTTTGTTTCCTGGATGAGCCTCTGTGTAGTCTCGAATTGCTCTTCGTTTTATGGATCACACTTTTCCTTGAAGCTCGTACTATTGGAGAACGTTTTGGTGATCTCCCTTTAACCGTCTTCTGTGTTCTTTGCTTCGGTATCCTAACTCGAGAGACTGAAGTTTTTTTCCTTGTCCTCTTGCCAGCTCCCTTGATTAGAGAACGTTTTTTTACTGAAGATTTATTTAAGCTAGCCCCTGATTTTCTGCCCTTTCTGTTACGCGAACTTGCAGTGGAAGAATTACTTTCTTTTTTTCTAATACGTTTCATGAGGTCGCTTCCTGCTCTTGTTCCACGACTTTCTTTTTCTTTCGAAGCTTTTCGGCTTTCAATTTTGCTAATTCTTCTTCTACGGATTTCTCGACCGTGATCTGTTCAAGCTCACCTTCAATTTCATCTTTGTTAGAAGTATAGTCTGTCAACACGCCCGAATCAATCATTTCATCTAATGCTTGAGCTTTTGACTTCATTCTCTCAGCCTTTTCCTCAACCCTATTCATCGCCATACCAACATCGGTCATTTCCTCGGATATTCCCGTGATACTTTCTTTAATTCTGACTTGTGCTTCGGCTGAAGAATATTGTGCCTTAATCACCTCTTTTTTAGATTTAAATTCTTCTACCTTGGCGGTTAGCCTCTTTTCTGTTTGTTCTAACTTCTCCTGTTCTGCCTGCATCTCTGCGATCTGCCTGTCCAATCCTTGCATTTGGATAAGATTAGAATTCTTTCTCTGAAGAGCAAGTTTGGCAAGATCCTCTCTATCAGAATCAAGAGAACGCCTCGCTTGTTCATCCAGTGTTCTTATATTGTCCCATAGGCGCGCCTTCTGCATTTCCAGTCTTTTCTTTGATGTGACAACTTCAGCCATGTCCCTACGAAGTCGATTAACAAGCTCTCTTTGTTTTTCGTATGAATAATCAAGGGCCTGTCGCGGATCCTCATATTTATCAACTAGGTAATTTACTTTTTGCTTGATAACTGTCGAAATCCTATTAAGTAATCCCAATTAGTTTCTATCAGCTACTTGAACAAAAATAATTATTAAATGTGACTAATCAAGCGCAAGAGAATGAATTCGATCATCTATAGTCATAACCGAATCTCCTTCTCTCATGTTCATCGGGGGGACCTTCGTCATCTTTCTTCTTAAAGTAACCCCACCACAATAGAAAACCACCCCCTACTAACATCGCAAGTACAAATTTTTCATTGTTGAGATAAGGGCTAAAGTACCTAGCAAATGCCGAATCAAACGGCGGATTCACTGCTTCGGGCGCATAAGTAACAAGCACTATATTTCGGACAGCTATGATCATTGCCATTACGATAAAGAGCACCCCCATCGCAGACATCCAATTTCTGCCACGATTATTATTTTCTCTTTTAGTGAAGATCATTTCTAATGGGATTCAAGTCACCATTAATCCCGGATGTTTGATTTTGTTTCGTTTTGAGGCGTTTAGCAACATGGGGGTCAATATTTCTGCTTGATAGCTCATCGACAACGGTCCCAGATAGATTGGTCGAAGTCCCTTAATCTCACTTATTAGTGAATTGATTGTTGATACATTGTTTTGGTCGTCACCGCATACGAAAGTGTCTACGGCCAGATTTTGTTTGACATCCTTCAATTTAACCTCTGCTATCGTGTGGAATGCTGAAACGATTCTCTCTCTGGGTCGAATATAATCTGAGACCAACTCAGCCGCAGATTTCACTCCTTCTTCTAAAGGCAAGTATGTGAACCCTTTATCCTCCCTTCGCATAGGTACTATGGGTGTTACAATGATACAATTGGGACTAATTCTTTCAGAAATGGCGGAGCATGTGCTTTCGGTCGATTCATAAGGGATAGACAATATGACCAAGTCACAGAATTCTGAGAGTCGGACATTCTCTTCACCACTGATACTTCCTGTCAAATTGCTTCCGTAAGCCTCTCTAGCCGAATTCATATATTGTGTTGCTGCTTCATTGGCTCTAGTCGCATCACGAGATCCAATGAAAATGTCGTGATTCACGCACCAACGTAGTGCAAATCCCTCTCCCATTCCTCCTGTTCCGCCGACAATACCGATCTTCATCCTATTGAGATCCAACAGGCTCGAGTATGAAAACATTTTCTGGACCGTCTTCTTAACTGGTTGCTATCATTATACGTTGATATGCATAGCAATGCATTTTAATAGGTAAGAATGGACTACAACCTTGAAGATTTAGGTTGCCGTTGACGATTATGATGCGACATGGACAGGCAGAGAATAATGTAAATAAGATTTTGGTAGGTAGGCATGTTGAAGCGCATCTGACAGAATATGGGAAGGGTCAGGTTGCAGACACAGCGATGTACTTGAAAGAGATACCAATAACCAGAATACTCGTTAGCCCAGTAATTAGGACGATCGAAACTGCGAAGATAGTATGTGAGATACTGGGCTGCAGTTATGAGATCGACGAACGGCTCTATGAGATAGAGTTAGGAAAACTAGTTGGCATGAATTATGAAGAGATAGTACAAAAATACGGCAATCTTTTCCTAAAATTTTATTCTGGAAATGATCCTACTTTGCTCAGTTATGGTGTGGAATCATTTACATCTGTAAAAAATCGTATGAACAACCTACTCGAAGAACTTGGGCATAAGTCCGAGGATGAAAACGTTCTACTAATAACTCATCTTGATCCGATTAAAGCGGCGATATCGGTTCTTTTAGATCTCAATCCAAAGTCTCTATACAGGTGGCATATACGTAACGCGTCATTAACTATACTGAGGCAAGAGAGCCAGATCTACTCACTATCTGCAGTAAATTTGATGAGTATCAACAGATATTTTGAAGAATAGCACGACTCATCTCGAAAAAATTTCAGTTACATCATCATCTGTCAATCTCCTCAGCACAATTCAATATTTAGAATGCCAGAGTTAATGATGTATAAAAGCATAATAAATTAAATAGTTTGAGACCTCAGTAGATAACCTCCCAGATGGATGTATTCAGTAGGGTTAAGTCGCGCAGATTAGGACGTTGTAATGATCCTATCCCTTTGAAGCAACTACTCTTCTGTATACCACTTATTATCCTTGGGGTTGTCTCTACAAACATTGCATATTCCCATCTAGAACACCTTCCTCATTACAATGGGGGCTTCTCCGGGGTTGGTAAATATTACATATTTCAAGGCATGGAGCCAGACTACCCACGACCAGCAGAGCCGGCTGGAATTGTTTTCAGCATTCAAGACAACAAAGGGAACGACATGACTAATGTTGTAACTATGGTCGAAATATATGATGAAAGATCTGGCGACCGCATAGCAGTATTTCCTTGGACCAAACACGATGTGGGAGATTTCAGGCTCTATTACACATTTCCACGAATTGGTAATTACATTCTGGTCGTGAGCGTAGTTGATGATTCACCTGCTAGTGAAAGCAGAATCGGCCTTTCGAGTCCTGCGAGGAGTACCCTATTGGATAGATCTGATTGTGACTGTGAACGAGGTTTGATGAATATTTCTGTAACTAATAACTTTGGCACGATCTATTACAGCTCAATCTTCGCTGGAATTTTTATGGGTATTGCAGTGCTAGGAGCGGTTCTTGGCCTTATATTTCTTAAAAGAAGAAAGACAATCATGTCTGCAAATATGAAGGATAGACAGGTCCTCAGGTATTGCATATTGTTCTTGGCGATGGCCTCAGGTTTTGTACATATAGCGGTCTTCCCTGGACACGCTTCTTTAAGAATTGAATATAGTATCTTCCTCTTTACCGCTGGAGCAGCTCAATTCGCATATGGAATAGTTTACGTATTAATTTCATTAAACGAATCCAAGATCCCAAACGATATAGCCTCTGCCCGAAAACACTATCGGAAAACTGCGGTTTTGAACATGTTTGGCCTGATCGGCAGTTCTGTCTTACTTGGCCTTTACCTTTACTCTGTGATCCTACCCCCTCCGCTATCTCCTAACAATGTTGCAGAACAGGTAGATGTGGCGGGAGTACTTGCGAAATCGACTGAGGCTATATTGGTGGGAGGCGTTGTGTATCTCATGGTATGGGAACGTCGCAGGTTTCGATCAGAGCTAATCCGTTACCAGCAACAATCGGGAAGTCAGTTATAACTAAACCTGATATTGATTTTGTAGAGATTATAACCATGACTGGTATTAGAAACCTTAAATTAGAAGTACAGGACTATTGAGCTAACGAGTGAATCTGAAATGGTATCTAGATTAACAATATCTTGGACCATGATAGGATGCCTTTCAGTTATAGGTTATTTGTCTATTTTCGGAAGCAATTTCATTGATGTTTCTGCCCAGGATGCTGAGGAGCTTATTATAAGAAGAGTGGCAGTATGGGATCTTTTCTATCAAGGTATGGTAGCGGCTTTTGTTGTGGGAGCACTGGTGCAGGGAACATTAGTTTACATTTATTGGAGATTTAGAGAATCTAATCCCAAAAACAAACCACGAACTGAAAAGAAGGAGGCATAGCAATTATGGGTCATGCTATCATAGAATGGATCTATGTGGGGGCGGTAATATGTATTCTATGTTGGGTGGGTGCTTCTGCATGGAATGTAGAGCACCAGCTTGAGGCAGCGCCCCCGGACGCGGAGACTATAAAGGTTATTGGACAGCAATGGTTTTGGACTTTTGAGCACGAGGATGGAACAAAAGAGGTAGGGGAATTACACGTCAACCAGAATGTTCCATACAGATTTGAAATAACGTCTCAAGACGTTATCCACGATTTCAATGTGCCTGATTTCGTCATATTGATGGATGCCGTTCCAGGGAGGATTAACACACTTTGGAATGTGTTTGACGTTCCGGGGGAATATTTAATTCAGTGCAGGGAATACTGCGGATTGCTTCATTATAATATGAGAGCTAAATTGTTTGTTGAACCGGCCTCTGCAGAGTCAACAACATCGCCAGCGTCAGCACCTACAACAGGGGCCGCACCAGCTGCATCACCCTCGCCCACTTCGGGGAGTCAGACTAACCAAACGAGCGGTGCAGCAGCACCCGCAGCGACTCTTACCATTCCAGAAGGTGCATCTGTGCAAGGGAATCCAGCCTATGATCCCGATCCATTAACAGTCACGGCAGGAGACGTAGTGGAGGTATCAAATCAAGACACAGTACCTCATACAGCTACAAGTGGCTCAGGACCAGAAGATCCTGAAACAGGAAGTCAATTTGATACAAGCATTATAGATGCCGGCGCAACTGCACAGATAGACACCGCCAATCTTGCAGCTGGAGATCATCCGTTTTACTGTTCGGTACACCCGTACATGCTTGGTACTATGAAAGTCCAATAGCGTCATACCTCGATGCCAAATTTTTTGACCGATGCCTACAGATACAAGCCCGCTATTTTGATAGTTAATCATAAAACCAAAATGCTTTTATTGACATTCCTTGCCAAGGTACCCTGTTATTAGGTGGTATGTGTTGGTACTAGAAGTTAAAAAACCACGTCCTCTCTGGGAAATTCTCTTTTCAACTCATCACACCGATATTGGGCTGTTATATATTGTATCCTCTATTGCTTTTCTTATGATCGGTGGTGCTTTAGCCATGGCTTTAAGAGCCGAATTATGGGTGCCAGGGGCTCAAATAATCCCAACCTCCTCTGATTTTCATAGAATATTTACCGTTCATGGGACGAACATGCTATTTTTGTGGATTTTGCCATTCGGCTCGGGTGTTGGGAACTATCTGATACCAATAATGGTAAGATATCACGATATGGCATGGCCAAAACTCAATGCAGTAGCCTTCTGGATGATACCTGTGGCCGCGGCCATGATATGGATCGGTTTTTCAGATACGGGCTGGACAGCTTACCCACCTTACTCTACTATAAGGGCGCCAGGACCAGCTGCCGATCTTTGGATATTCGGTGCTAAAATATTAGGTCTTTCCTCAGTTTTAGGAGCAGTTAATTTCGTTGTCACCATACTGAAATGTAAACATCCTGATCTACCTCTCATGAAGATGCCTTTGTTTTCTTGGTCCATACTCATCACTTCCCTTATGATATTAGTCGCAACTCCAACATTTGCTGCATCTCTGATAATGTTATATACAGATAGGCTTGGGATCTCTGGCTTCTTTAATCCTGAAATGGGCGGGGATCCTATTGCTTATCAACATCTGTTCTGGTTTACATTCCATCCGGAAGTCTATATCTTCCTGATTCCTGCCGTGGGAATGCTTTATGAAACCATTCCCAAATTTTCCAGAAAGCCCATCTTTAGCTATCAGTCGGGGGTTACTGCATTCGTACTACTTGGCATTATAGGATTTGCGTCGTGGGCCCACCACATGTTCGCAGTAGGAATGAGTTTCACTGAAAAAACTGTTTTCATGGTAGGAACACTTGCTGCGGTCCCAGCGTCAGCTATGCATGTCTTCAATTGGCTTGCCACCATGTGGGGTGGGAGAATAAAGTTTGCAGCTCCTATGTTGTTTGCTGTTGGGGCAATAATGCTGTTTTTCGCATCCGGAGCTGGTGGTGTTGTCAATACTCAGATGCCGCTCGATTTTATCACACATGATAGTTATTGGGTGGTTGGCCACTTCCACCTAATGTTGATGGGTACAGTATCTCTGGGACTGACCGGATTCTTGTACTATCTCTTCCCACTGATAACAGGTCGACTGTACAATGAGAAATGGGCCAAAATCCACTTTGCGTTAGCATTTGTTGGAATAATATTTGTGTTCATTACACAACACCTGCTAGGATTGTATGGTATGCCTCGGAGAGTTTATGACTATGTTGATTCTCCAGAATTAGTGATAATGAACCAGATCGCGACAGTCGGGGCATTTACGGTCGGAATATCGTACGTAATTATGGTCATCAATATGCTAAGAAGTGCAGGCAAAGGGAAACCTGCCGATATGGAAGATCCGTTCAAGATAGGAGAGGAGTATTATGACTACAGAAGACGAGAACCACCAATCCATCATTAGGACCTCCCCTCGGAGGTTAGCTAAGGGAATGGCCATCTTGGTCATAGT
>JAATVP010000126.1 GCA_014523625.1 Nitrososphaerales archaeon TH5896 | reverse complement strand
GTGGCAGACGTCCGGGGCCAAATATTTTATTCGTAAAACATCCTTTCAATTCGCCAATAAGCTGTTCTTTATCAGAAGAATAGAAGATACCCGAAACAGAGGGCTTTCTTCTATAAGCACTCAACTAAATTCCTCGACCAATTTAGTTTCAAAGTCCTCAATTGGAATTTTCATTTCACTGTCGGTCTTGATAACTCCTTGTTTTTTCAGTACCTCTCTTGCAAGTAGCCAGTACACTGTCGCTAGCGCCTTACGGCCCCTATTATTGGCAGGGATGACTAGATCGACCTTCGATGTCACATTGTCACTATTGCAAATTGCAATCACTGGGACCCCAGCTCTAGTAGCTTCCAGTACCGCCTGTTGATCTGCCTGAGGATCAGTTACTATGACTACTTGTGGTTCCATGTACTTGGGCAATGCCGGATTAGTAAACGTTCCCGGCATAAATCTCCCTAGGATATATTTTGCATGAGTCAGGTCACAGAATTTCTCAACCGGAGTTTTTCCATACTCTCTTGCAGAAGTAACTGCAACTTTAGAAATATCTGCCCGACTTATGAACTTGGCAGCGATATCAATGCGTGAGAGAGTCTTGCTAATATCTAGAATGTATAGACCCTCTGGGTTCGCTCTGATTATAAAGGGCATCATATACTTTGTCTTCACAGGCGTTCCAACCCTAATGCCTGTTGAAAGTATCATTTTTTCCAGGTTATCTTGCTCGGGAACATAGCTTGTCTCCGAGGACGAAGAGTCGTCAGAAACCGATGACTCGATATTCATATCAGAATCCTTCAATGATTCAGTACTTTCAACAGAATTCAAATCATCTGATGAAGTAAGGCTATTACCTTTGTTTTCGCTGGACATATTAGGTTGAGCAGATTTCAGCCATGCCTTCTATTAAACCATACTCCCTTATTCTTAACAATTCGTTTAACTTTGCTATTCTTTCCCCACCTAATATCCCTGTTTTTAACATCTTAGAGCCAGTGGCTATCGATATATGTGCAATATGTGAATCAGTCGATTCCCCGGATCTGTGAGAGGTGATAATTCCGACCCCATCTCTTCTACAACCGTTAGCAAACAGAAGTGCATCGTAAAGAGATCCAGCCTGATTCACTTTAAGTATGGCACCAGAGCATGCATTGAGTTTGGAGGCGATCGCCAACCTAGATACATTAGTGACCAACAAGTCGTCACCTGTGACAAAACATCCAGGATTTGCACTGGTAAGTAGTGACATCCCTGAGAAATCCTCCTCATTGACCGGATCTTCGACGTATAATAGTTTGTAACTTTTTATTAAATTATTAACATAGTCAATCTGTTCTCCAGAACTCAGGGCATTCCCTTTTCTGCTATAATCATATTTTTCAGCTTTGTCATTCCAAAGAGATGAACTAGCAAAGTCGATGCCCATTGCTACGTTTCGACCTAGATCGAATCCGGCATTGCCAATGGCTTTTTCAGTAATTTGTAATGCCTCATCATTGGTGACGCTGGGTGCCCATGCCCCTTCATCGCCTCTTCCATATGTAAACTTGGTATCGTATTTTTCGATAATATTTCTAACTTCTCTGTGGACCTTGAAATTCATCTTCAGCGCCTCAACAATGTTGCTAGCCCCAATTGGAAGAACCAGCACTTCCTGTATATCAGGTGTCCCTGGTCCAGCATGAGCTCCACCGCCTAGGACATTTCCTAGCGGAAAAGGAAATCTATATGGTCCATTCTTATTCAGCAATTTGAACAACGGTAGATGAGCGGCGTTGGCAGCCGAATCAACTGAGGCAATACTTAGGGCATAAGCAATGGATCCTCCTAATTTTGAATAACTGGGGGATGGGTCTACTTCCTTCATAATGCTGTATAACGCTTCTGGATCATCTGCAGTGACTCCCACAAACTTTGATTTGTTTTCTTCAAAAAATTCAATGGCACGTTGGGGAGAATTCATGGGAAATGATTGACATTCAAGCGTTCCTACACTCGCACCTGATGGAGAAGCAGCCCTACCCAGGTGCTTCCCGTCAGTAATAACATCTATCTCAATGGTTTCACTTCCGCGACTGTTAAATATTATACGTGAATAAAGATCCGTTACAGTAGCCATTGAATTATTGAGTGTTTCACTAATCTATTTCCGACTGAATTTCGGACATTCTTCGCCTCAATGCTTCGTAATATGGGATCACCTGATCAATAGTTTCAACGGTAGAAACAAAAATCCTGCGACAGCAATACCGATTTATTCCTAACGAATCCATTATTTTTGCAGGATCTTCTCCAGACTTGACCCTTGAAACATATTCTGAATATTTATCCGCAACTAGGGTGCCGCAAGTAAAACAACGAACGGGAACAAGCATTTGCCTAATATCGTTGCCCCGATAATAAAAACCATCTGTAATTTATAGATGCAGTAGAAGGATATGGATGGGTCAGACTTTACCTTGACAAATTGATGCGAACGCTTCAAACAGTTATATTCAAATTACTCTGAACTATCGAAATTTATTGAGCGGGAGTCGCCCAGCTTGGCCAAAGGCGTAAGACTGAGGCTCTTATCCCTCAGGGGTTCGTGGGTTCAAATCCCATCTCCCGCACTTATTTTTGATAAGCACAAGACGAGTCAGTACCTCTATCATCAATTATGCAAACCGCATATCAATTCAATCTTGGATTGCTGAGGCTATCTGCTTGCACGAATTCGAGGGAGCCCTGATCCTCCAATTTTGAAAGAATGGAATAAGGGACCCCCATTAATGATTCTGCCATTGTACAAAAACCTTAAAGTGATTAACATTTGAGCCGAATGAAATAGCCCTATTGTATTCAATATCAATCCAACAAACCTTCTTTAGTTAACAAGGAAAGACTTCCACAAGAGAAAATCTGTCATAAATGTATCCTATTATAGTAACGTAGATAAGGGCTCCCCATAAGTAAATGAGAAACTCATGATTCCCTGTCTAAAACATATGATAATAGATTTCAACTGGAGCTTAACAGATATCTCCAAATTCTTTCATAACCTGCTCACTATGACCTAGCGGCTTCACACGGTGAAAAACTTTGATTATCCTTCCGTCCTTTCCAATTAAAAATGTGGACCTGTGAATACCTAAGTATTCTTTTCCCATGAAATTCTTTGGCCCATAAGTTCCGTACAGCATTGCAATCTTGTGGTCAGCGTCTGAAATGAGTTCGTACGGAATATTCATCCGGTCTTTGAACTTAAAGTGTGATTCTATTTCATCTGGGCTTACCCCAAGAATTGTAATACCTTTGCTTTCAAATTTATCATTGTCTGTAGAGAATTCTTTTGCTTCAGTTGTGCATCCAGGTGTAAAGTCCTTTGGATAAAAGTAAAGTACCACGCATCTATCTCCTCGATAATCGGACAGTTTCATTGATTTTCCATTTGCCGTTCTGAAGCTAAAATCAGGGGCAAATTCGCCCTCTTCAGGTTGATACGGTTCAGTTGAATCCATGTCTTATGTAGCCTTTTGAATTATGGGGTTAGTATTGTTGGATTTAAAGTCTATGCTCTGCTGGTAATGGTCTACCTTGTGGAGTAGGTTTGCAATTAACCCAGATTGGATCCGCCACTATCTCTTTCTAGCAAGGATAGATTATCTCTATGTTTCGACGCACAGGAAAATTGCGATCTGCATTGGGCGTGATTAGGAATGAAGAAAGCTAATCCTCGATTTCAAGTTTCAAGACTAAATTGATCAGACTTGATACGCTTTTTTAATAATCAATATACAATTACACATCAACTATATCAGAACTTTATCAATGCAATAATTAGCGACAATTTTTATACACATATTTCTCTTCACTCAACACTCCGAAATTAGCCGAATACAAAAGTATAAAATGCAATGTTGTCACTAAGAGGAAGTATCTCTACAAGGTGCGATTCGGCTTCTTCCGTTTTGATCAAATTATGAATAAACGGCCAATTTACATCGACCACGCTTGATCCTTCATAGAGGCGGGCTTCTTTTCCTAGAGTGTCAGCTTCAAGTGACCTACCATCTAATAGTACCTCAAACCTACCTGGTTTATTGTTCGTGGTTCCAACAATTGCGTGGACCCTCTTTGCTAAATTGTATTTCATGATGATTGCCGAGTTTTTATCTACCGTGCCCTCAACAGCGGTTACGCATTCTCTAGCCCAAATCCATTTCCCACGTAAATAAACGACGTTATCAAAGCGAGGACCGTTATCTTGGACAAAATTGACCTCATTAATTTTTACGGTCTGCTTATTACCAAACCTCTTTAACCTAGAGTAGCCAACACAGATTTCAGGTGCAATTTGTGGAAAATGCATGCCATAGGTCTCGTAGATCTCGTCTGTAGAACTGCTCTCAAATTTCTTTATGTCAACGGCTGCAGTACTATCAGTCTCTTGGATCAGATCTAAGATTGGCTCAACAAATTCTTCCATGCTTCCATAGCCCGCGTGTTCGTAACGGAGAAATCCATTTGAATCAATTAAGATGTGCTTTGGCCAATACATATTCCCATAGGCTTGCCAAGTCTTATTTTTAGAATCGATTCCGACAGGGATCTCATTGATGTCGTATCTTTCCAATGCCCTAGAAATATTTTCTATCTTGGTAGCAAATTCATATTCTGCCGAATGTGCTTGAATAACCCGAAATTCATAACCAGAAAATATTCTCTGTAGTTGCTTCAATATCGGAATCATTCTTAAACAGAAGATGCATGTGTATGTCCAACAGTCAAGCAAAACTACCTTCCCTTTTAATCCTGAAATTGAGATTGGTCCCGAATTACACCAATTGTCTATCCCGACAAACTCAGGAGAAGGTGATGCTGGTATTACTATCAAATCTCAGTAAGTAGATATTGTTATTGTATTTATTAATATGTAATCACTGGTTTCAAACACGTATGCTGAAAGGACATGCGAAATGACCTATTTTATGACATTACCTGGTAATTTGATCTCGGAAAAGAAATAGTGAATCTCATTTCAGCTACTGGCCGAATTTTCAATCTAAATTGGGAACTATTTTCAGGTAGTATTTTCACTACGCAATTTGCATCTTTTGATTAATAGAAGTTGAACACCATTGCAATGCTGACATCTATAGGAGTATATTTTCATGGGACAGTTGTGCTAAGCGTTCAAGTAGATCATGATTTATGAGAGAAAAGCAGTACCAAAATTTCGAATTCAAATTTCCTTAGATGCATTTACAATTAACTAGTTGGGACACTAAACCTTTCACACAAGGAAGCCCAGTCTCATATAAGGAACGTTTCGGATCTTCATTTGATTCTTCCACCTAAACGAATGCACCAATTTGGATCCTTTATCTTCTAGTGTGACTTAGCAAGGCCACTAACGCGTGCAGGGTCACTTTCAAGGATGAAAACCATCAAATATTACATGAAATAACTGATCAATGTTAGAAGTATAAATCATGAAATATGATGTAGCAGTCGTGGGTGGGGGACCTGCTGGTCTTTCAGCTGCCCAAGCGGCTGCAAAAGCCGGTTGCAAGGTTGTACTCTTTGAAAGAGAGGACTCTATCGCTCAATATGTTCGAACTAGCGGAGTCACCTGGATCTCTGATATGAGGGAACTTGGAATTCCTCAAGAATATTACAATCCAATTAGAAATTATTCCTTTATTTCTCCTCACAACGAGGTTACTTTAACTTCAGAACGTGCTGATTGTTGTGTTTTAGATGTGAGGAGAGCGTACCAATATTTGGGAACTATTGCAGCCGCAGCTGGAGCTGAGATCAGAGTAAGAAGCAATGTAATCAACATTGAACTGAATCCTTCAGCTGGTGAAAGATATATTCGAATCAAATCCCTTTCAGAAGAAAAAGATGTCCAATCTACAATAGTCATAGATGCGAGCGGGTTTAGAGCGGAAATAGGTCGGAAGCTTGGATTCTTGAGTGCTTGGAGCAGATATGGAGCTGGAGCAGAGTATGAATGCTATTGTGATGATTTGGACACAGAAACATGGTACCTCATGGTCGGAAGTATGTATTCGGCCGCTGGATATGCATGGGTTTTCCCAGTTAATAAGAATAGGATTAGAATAGGGGTGGGGGTAGGTAGGCCAGATACCGTGGAGGATCCAATAAAAAAGCTAAACCATTTAATTAAGAATCGGCTAAGGCCATTGGATAGAATTAAGAATATCCAGACTCTCGAATTTCATTATGGATTGATACCAAATCAAGGTTTAGTCAAGAGCTTTGTTGATGATGGTATAATGTTGGTTGGAGATTCTGCTGGTTTCTCCAACCCTTTGTTACTGGAAGGCATACGATTTGCAATTAGATTTGGTAGGTTGGCTGGAGAAGTCGCCGCGACTTCAATACCATTCAATGGGTCAAGAGAGCATCTCATGAAATATGAGACCACTTGCAAGCGCATTCTCTCTTCCAAGGTATCTTCTGCACTCAAGGTCCAATCCAGATGGCTAAAACTTTCAGACAACGAATGGGATCAAGAACTCGATATTATTTCGGATCTAAGGATGGACGAATTCCTTGACTTTATAAGAGCTGATTTCAGTCGTTCAAAGATGTTAAGACTTGGTCTAAGCCATCCGAAACTAATGGTAAGATCCTTGTTCAGACTCGTCACATAAGATAAGGCAAGATTTTTATAGGAAATATCACCAGCCACACTTGAATTGGCAGGTGAGACCGCAGCACAATTTTCTTCAATTATATATATGCTCGGTTTTGGTCTTCTTGTATCTATTCCTGCCATTGTAATTTCTCGCCTCATCTCTCCTAGACGTCGATATAATCCTGTGAAATTTCTACCAATGGAATGCGGTCAAGTACCTTCTGGCGCCGGACGCACTCATTTTATGATGCAGTATTACGCTTACATTCTGATGTTCGTGGTCTTTGACGTTATGGCTATTTTCCTTTATATCTGGGGGGTTTCTTTGTTTTCGTTGCCTAGAAGTGCTACCTTGCCGATTATTGGGTTCTTGGCGGTAATGTTTGCTGCTATGGGGTACGCGTTATATCTAGCAGGGAGAAAGGGAATTTGGTAGAACAGATGATTTTGACAATGAATAAATACTTAGCAAGCAGAGGAGGAGTTAGGTTCCCACAATGATAAAGGACCTTGTAAATCCTACAAACTTCAATTTGATGGTCAGTAAAGTTGGAGATATCTTAGTAAGGGCCCTTGATAAACCGCTAGGGTATGCGATAAATTGGGGAAGGGTCTGGTCTCTGTGGCCAGTTCATCTGGAGACAGCATGTTGCAGTGTGGAATTTGGAGCTGCCTCGGGCCCAAGATATGATGTCGAAAGATTTGGTATAATCGAGGCGTTCGGTTCACTAAGACAATGTGACTTGATTGTAGTCCAGGGGACTGTCACAAGAAAGATGGCCCCAAGATTAAGAATGGTTTATGATCAAATGCCTGAACCAAAATATGTAATAGCTATGGGTGCATGTGCAATTACTGGGGGTCTCTATATAGACTCTTATAATGTTCTTCCTGGCGTAGACGGGATCATTCCTGTTGATGTCTACGTTCCTGGTTGTCCTCCACGTCCTGAGACACTTATCCAAGGTACTATGCTGCTTCAGGAAAAGATCAAAAGGTCAAAGATCAAGTAGTATGAGCAAATCAGATGATCTATCATTAGGTAACATTAAAGGCAAACCTTCACCTACTGTTGCTTCTAACAAGGCTCTCCCATCAATTTCCACAAAACAAGGAGAAACCGGCAGCGTAGCAGCACCACCAAAACCATCATCAAACAATACCTCTGTACAGGTAAAGTCAGAGGAGGCTGAGCTTCCGCAGTTTGAGAAGGGAATTATCGACAGCCTCGTATCAAAATACGGAGATTCCATAAAGATTATTTATGTCAAACCGGATCGCATTAAAATAGAAGTTCCGTCAAAGGATATCGTCGAGATTGCAAGACACATACGGGACGAATCAGGATTTGATCATGCAGAGTCAGTAAGCGCCACAGATTACCCCAAAACTGGCGACATCGAAGTCATTTACCATTTAGGTTCATATACAAGGGATGATCTTTCATCACATATCCTTTCTCTGTCTACACGCACCGATCGTAACAATGCTAGACTCCCTTCATTAATAGGAGTTTTCAGGAGTGTCGAATACCACGAACGAGAATCCTTTGAAATGGTCGGAGTATATTTTGACAATCATCCAAGAAACGATCGCTTCCTCTTACCAGAGGATTGGGCTGATATTCCACCTTTGCGAAAGGAGTTTAGGATAAAAGGAAGGTAATTGTATGTCTGATCAAGAGGAAAGGATCTCAGAAACTACAAGACTCGGGTTAGAAATAGTCAAAGAGGCGGAAGAGGACCGGCTAATGACTTTGAGTGTTGGACCACAGCACCCGGGCTCTGGACATTTCAGATTTACCGTTAAGGTCGACGGTGATTATATCGTGGACTGTGACCCAGATCCTGGATATGTTCATCGGGGTGAAGAAAAGATGTGTGAGTACAGGAACTTTATTCAGAACATTCCTCATTTGGAAAGACCGGTGATCCATGATTCTAGTAACATTACATATTCCTATAGTCTTGCAGTGGAAGAACTAGTCAAGATCGATGTTCCAAGAAGAGCTCAATTTATTAGAGCTATTGCTTCTGAGCTTAATAGACAAATTTATACACTCTACTGGCTTGCTATTTACGGAATCTTTCTTGGCCATTCTACAATGTTCATGTGGCCTACAGGAGACAGGGAACTAATTATAGATCTTATGGAAGCTCTAACAGGTGCACGCGTTACTCACGCGTATAACATTCCTGGGGGAGTTAGGAACGATATTCCTTATGGTTTCAAAGATAGATGTTTAAGACAAGTTTCGTATTTTGAAAAACGACTCAAAGAATATGAAGACATTTTCTACAATAATCCATTACTTAGACAGCGAACTGAGGGCGTAGCAATCCTGACAAAAGAGGATGCGATCAAATTGGGGGTTACCGGTTCTGTTCTTAGAGCATCGGGCATACCTTATGATATCAGAAAGGCTGAGCCTTATGACATTTATGATGAAATAGATTTTAATGTCCAGTATATGAAAACCTGCGATTCATTTGCACGTGCCTACGTTCCATTACTGGATATGAGAGAATCATGTCATATTATCAGACAGCTCTTGGATAAGATGCCTGAATCAGGAGAGGTAAGAGCCAAGCTTCAGCCTAATCCCAAAGGGCCACCGGGGGAAGCATACAGACGGGTAGAATCTGGAAGAGGTGCTCTGGGTTACTATATTGTCAGTGATGGGACTCCAAGACCATATCGAGTAAAGATATCTGTCGGGTCATTTAGAAATTTGCTGGCTCTTCCTCATTTACTGGTTGGTTCAAAATTGGGTGATATGCCCTCGGTATACTGGTCTTTGAATTATTGGCCTGTGGAGGCTGATCGGTGAAGAGGAATGGCTACACCAGTTGAGGACTTTAGATTCGGCCCATTTGTAGCTAGCGTGGTTTGGTTTCTATTTTGGGTACTTATCATCGTCACCGTTATTGTACTTCCTCTTATTTTCGTCATATTATTCTACGTTCCATTGCCGTTGGCAAACGGGGAGGTGCTTACTCCATATCTGTTTCTATCTATGATGGTTGACCCAACTAGAACCCTTCCAATTCTCAACTTTTTAATCTATACTGAATTCTTCAAAGTCGCCGTTTTCCCGGGGTTCATGTACGCTGC
>JAATVP010000125.1 GCA_014523625.1 Nitrososphaerales archaeon TH5896 | reverse complement strand
ACCAGGCTGGACCACCGGCCCTCTTGTGAATTTCAATGGCCGGCCTAAATATATGTTCTCAGAAAAGCTTAGATTGACGTTTTGACGTTTTGAATTAGCATAGATACTGCCTGTACTAACAGTATAAATCTCGCTGACTGTTGCTAAGATTGAGCAAAACTTATTGAACACTCCTCAGAATTCCTTTGTTCAGTATGAAAAAGATGCCGTCTATAAAGTGATCTTTTCTCGTAGGGATGTTCGGGCTAAATTTCTGGATAAGAAAATACCAGGAAATATTTTAGCTAGAATCCTTAATGCTGCCCATCACGCTCCATCTGTGGGATTCTCTCAACCATGGGACTTTATTTTAGTTGGCGACTTGAAGATCAGAGAGAGGATAAAACAGTCATTTTTAGAGGAATTTCAAAAATCAGTCAGGATGATCGAATCCGACCAAGAAAGGAAACATAAGTACACCTCCCTAAAACTTGAAGGAATTCTGGAATCATCAATGAACATTTGCATTACATATGATCCGGAAAGGTTTGGTCCATTTGTGCTTGGTAGAACGTCTATCTCGGAGACGGGAGTGTACAGCGTTTGCTGTGCCATCCAAAATCTCTGGCTTGCGGCTCGAGCAGAGGGTTTGGGTATGGGATGGGTGAGTATCATCTCAAATAGTAAAATCCGAGAGATACTAGAAATACCTGAACATGTTTCGCCAATTGCTTATTTGTGTATAGGCTATGTAAGCGAGTTTGAAGAGACACCTGACCTAGAGCGTTCAGGTTGGTTACCGAGACTGAATTTAGAAGATGTTGTATGTTATGAAAAATGGCGGGTCCGCAAATCCGAGAAATGGGCCGAAGCGAGGGATGAAATCGCAAGGACAGATTTCAACAAAGTTGTAAAGTGAATCCACTTGGCTCATGGTTCATGAAAATCAGACAGGATTATTATTGTAGTTGCTCCTTAAATTCAAAATCAAATAAGGGAGACGATAAAAAGAAGATGAGTCATTTCAGTGATGAACACAGGCCATTTAGCCTTTATTATAATGATCTAGCTAGATGGCTCTTCATCACTCTTACATTCAGCGGATTACTCGCGACAGGATGGTTTGGAATCCCGCTAACCCCAACGTACTTCACAACAAATCAAGTTGACATTGTTGCGGCAATACTGACCCTAATGAGCGCTCTAGGAACCATCTGGGGTGCTATGGCTTATCGCGAATTAACTAGATCGGCGGAGAGAGTATTATCAGCCAAATATAAGGCGAAGCAACTTGATCCTCAAATTGGAGACTATCAGTATCGGTCATATAATCCAGAAACCAAGCAATATGAAACTGGCTATCTCCCATTAGGACCGATCGACTTTTGGGACAAAGAAACTAAGGCTCCAAATTGGCTTGATAAGGGGAAGTATTGGCACATACTTTTGGGTCTCCAATCTAAAGACAAGGAAATAATAATTCAGGTTGTCCGTGACAGCGAACTCCCCTTTTCAACCGGACGTCGAAATGTTGCCGTTACAATTAAAGAAAAAATTGTATCTTTATCCTCGCAACACAACAAACGCTCGTACTTCAGATATAGAGTAAAAATTCCGCAGTGGTTGGTAATGAATACAGAAAGATCAAGGTATATCGACCCAAGGGAATTTCAATCACTTGAAGGCCAAGAAGTCAGAGCCAAGATAACCGACTTAAATAAGGCATTGGTAAGCGCTTCTGAAGAAGTAATAGAACGAGAGAAACCAAGAATAAAGTATCCTTACTGGATAACAACCCTTGGCATTTATCTAAATAAGAGTTTGCCTTTGAAAATAATTTATGAGGAAGTCGGTCGCTACATACCGCGTTCAAAAAGGAACTTTATAAATGATATTAATAAGAATTTAGCAAATGCCAAGAATGAAGAACTGATCGCCGCCATAATTCAGATTGCTTCTGATCGAGGTATTCCTCCAAACAGTATCCGTAAGATAAAGACGCTTTTAAATTTCTTGGCATACACTTATGACAACCAAGGTTTAGGCGAGGGCTCTACAGAGTATCACAATTTTCATCATAGTCTAGAGGTGTCGTATATGGTTTTGCAAATGTTACCCAGAGATTATCATGGATTCATATTTACCAACGAGGACTACGAACTAATCCTTGTTTCAGCCCTATTGCATGACTACGATCCAGTTCAATCAACGCTTATTGCAACAGCTAGGAATGATAGAGAAGCACCCCTATCTATTAAAGGACCAAAAGTCAGCAGAACAATCAGTGAACTTAGAAAAACTAGAATTCATGATGCCTATTTCAAGTTGAATCCGTCTGAATTTGAGGAGTATTTCCGGGATCGTTCACGCTCGTCGAAGATTCCGGCTGAATTTTCAACGACACATCCAGAGTATTTGCGATCAGCAGGATACGAAAGGTCAAAGGAATGCCTAGTGGTAGAAGCACTCATTTGGCATACTGATTTTCCTTATTCTACATCACAAGAGGCACAAGAGGCCTTCTCAAGTCTCTTGAAAGATCTATCTACTGAAGGATACGACCCGGATAAAATTAGTGTCCTTGCAGAAATACTCTGGTTGGCTGACTTGTCGGTTACGTACATGAGCTCGGATCCAATTCGGGCATGGGATAGGGTTACAAATCTATATGACGAATTATATTTGCCCAAGCTTGAGGCTGTATCGCGAACAGACGCTTTCTTCGCAGATTTTGCAGAGACAGCATTGTTCAAAGAATTATTGAACAATAAGACCTTTCCAGACGTATTTAGACAAAGGTGGAATTTGATTTACCAGTTTTTTCATGAGGGTAATCCCTCAACTCAATTGAATCGAACGATTGCCGATGCAAAGAAATTATTCTTAAAAGTAAATGTGCAACTCGCAATGATGAATGGGGAGATGCTTGAGCAAGTTGCCATAGACAATTGGGCCGAATATTTTGTTGGCATAAGTGAGGACCAGCAGGAAGTTCTTAGAGCTAAAAATCGATTTGCAATGCTGGATCCGCCAAATGCATCTGCGTTCTGGGGTAGTACTCCAAAATTAATCCCAAACGTAATTGATGAGGTAGTAGATAATTTTATTATTGTCTTGCAGAAGAATATGTTGGATCAAACAGAGGGTTCCAATCAAATTTTTTCGCTCAAGTCATTGCTTTCAATTATGAAACATAAGCTTCGTGATGGTGGTACGATACAAATTCTTACCAATATGAAGGATTATACAAAGCATCAAAATGAGATTATGCGTGCTCTTGAAGATTGCGAATTTGATATGATCACAGATGAAAAAAGTAAAGTATATTTCCCAAGCAAGTGGCAAGGATCCCAGTCCAGTGGCACCAAGAAGGTCATATTACTTAGAAGAAAGGATTTATCCTAAACCGGTTAGCATCCATCAATAATTGGATTGAGTGCTTCGAATTATTATTATTGGTTCTCAATCTTCAGTTATGTGGTGTTGGAATGGAATGATTTGCCTTTGAAATACTACAATTAGTCTATGCATTTTTATTGCCATAGAACTGAATGAAATTTGCAAGACTCGTTGGGGTAGAGCATAGTTATGATAATGATCGATAATCAGAAAATAATCAGAATAATCGAAGAGAGGAAACCTAAATCCGTTGCGTTGGACGGACCTGATGGATTGATGTCCAAAATTCAGGAAACGGCAGATATTATCGCAGAAAAATTTGAAATTCCAACTTACATAATTGGAGATACTTGCTGGGGCTCTTGTGACCTTAACACCCATGCGGCCAACGTGCTTGGTGCTGAGATTCTCTTTAATATCGGGCATACAATCTCGATGGATGGTTTTGGAAGAGAAATTGTCATGATAGACGCATACGAGGATATGCCATTTGATGAAGTCGCAAAACGATTGGCATCGGAACTACTAGGCAGAAATTATAGAAAGATATCACTATTAACAATTAGTCAACATTTACCTCAACTAGAGAATGTTCGCGGAATATTCGAACAGTCTGGCCTAAGCGTGGTTATAGGAAACGGTAAGGGCCAGCTCAACGATGGACAGGTTTTTGGCTGTGAATTTTACCCTGCTCACAGCGAGTCGGATAGGATAGATTGTTATGTCTTTTTAGGTCAAAGTACATTCCATTCGGCTGGGGTAGCGTTATCGACTGGGAAACAAACATTCATGCTTGATCCGTACTTTCAGGAATACACTGAAATAAGTAGTGTCGCTGAGGAATTGCACAGGAAAGCGATTCTATCAATCTACAAGGCCGCTGACGCTCGAACAATTGGAATTATTATCGGCATAAAAGATGGCCAGTTCGCAAAGACTCGTGCTTTGGAATTAAAGAAAGAGTTTGAAAAAGTAGGAATGAAAGTAAGGTTGATTGGATTGACTGAAATAACAGAAGAAAGGATGCAGATATTCAGTCACGTGGATGCTTTCGTGCAGGTCGCTTGTCCAAGAATCGGAATCGACAATCATTTCAAGAAACCTATGCTTTCCGTACCCCAAGCAAGGGCTTTAATCAAGATCCTGAAGAAAGAGCCAGTTGACGAAATTTTTCGTCTAAGCCATTGGCTGTAAGTTCTATGCCTAACTCACGAAGTGATTGCGCACTTTCCGGTTGGCAAAGTGGCAATCTTGCAATTTGGTAATTTGATTAATAGTGAGTAGCACCAATATCTGATTTAGAAGGTCTAAAAAAAATAAGCGGTACAAACTTAATGATTATTGGAGACAGCCCACTGGTTCCAGTAAAGGTCCAAAGCCCCCTCTCAAGCCCTGCAAGATCTGCCACGTAGACGTGCCAGCATGACCATGCAATCTTAGGGTTGCTCCCTCCCGGACCTCACCCATTTCGACAATACGCAGTCAAGACCATGCCTTCGCATGACATGCTGCTCATAACCATCCAGCACGGCATGACTTCATTTCAGCTAGGCAAGCAGGTACCTTGT